>CAIMHL010000455.1 GCA_903840825.1 uncultured beta proteobacterium | reverse complement strand
GCAGTCCAGACGATGAGCGGAATCAGCACAGCCCACGCTGAGTGATATCCAGCTGTAGGCGGCTAGTTGGTCAAATGGCGCGTCATCGTTGCCCCAAACGCACCACGTACTGTCATTCTCGAATTGCACTCTATGTTCCATGATGCGCGTTCGGGGTGCTTGTTGACCAAGTTTTGCGAGCTGCATGGCTAAACTTAGACCCGCGCATCCACCACCCAAAATAAGAAGTTCGCAATCAGCGCGCATGCTGAGAGTAGGAGGGCGACATGGCTTGCGGAGAGCTTAAGAGCGCTGCGTGCAAAGCCTCGTTGTGAAAAGTTGATTTCATCCAAAATGACGGGCTTACAGGAATACCCAGCAACGCTTTCGATGTGATCCATGCTTTGCGCTTGGATTCCACGACAACTCGACCTGACCAGCAGTCAAAATCGCGCTCTTTTAGCTTGACGCCTATGCTGCCGTAAACACGAGAGGCCACCAAAATTGAACAGCGCGCGCGCAGCGGCAAAAAGGACAGACCCAACTCACCACTCTTATAGTAATTTTGCGCAAGCTCTAGCAAGTCTTTGATGCACAGCTGAACTTTCGCTTTTAAGGCGCTTGATGGTGCAAGTAGTTCTGAAGGTGAAACATCACCTACCATTGTGGCCGGCAAGTAACGCCTGTCAGCTCTGGCATCGTCTGCAACATCGCGGCAGATATTGGTGATCTGCATGGCAATCCCAAGATCAACGGCATGTTTAAACGCCAAGCGTGAATCAGCATCTAAGACCTTGCACATCATGAGCCCAACGGTACCCGCCACTTGGTAGCAGTAGCGTAAGAGGGCGTCAACATCAGGTATGCGAACCGGTTCGAGATCTGAGCGAACACCTGCAATGAGGTCCATAAGAATGTCCGCATCAATGCGGCATTCATGCAATAAATTGAGCCCGTCCTGCAGCACAAGGTTGTTGGTTTTTCGTTCGGAAAAAGTCGTTGCAACCATGGTTAAAGCAAGTTTACCCGCTTCAATGGAACTGGCTTCATCCGCTAAATCATCTATGTAACGGCACAGACGGTAAAGACGTGTCGCTTTTGCAGCATGAACAGAGCCTAAAAAATGCCGAGCCAGATAAAAGCTTTTTCCTTTATTCGCCAATACCGTGTCAGCACTGCTTGTTTCTTCAGGTTTTGAATCGAGCGGAGGGACCAAAAAATTCATAGTCAATTAACGCTAGGAATCATCGAGTCAACAACCTTGGCAGAGCAAAGCACCCCCGGAACACCGGCCCCAGGGTGGGTTCCTGATCCAACAATGTACAAATTTTTTATCCCCTCCGCCCGGTTGTGGAAGCGGAACCAAGCTGATTGCCTAAATAGCGGTGAAATGGAAAAGCCTGCACCGTGCTTACTTAAATAATCATGTTCAAAATCTGAGGGTGTTTTGATGAATTCTTCTGTAATTGTTGATGTGAGGCCGGGGAGTATGGTTTCGTCCAGCGCTTTGACAATGCGGTTGCGCAGTATGTGGCTTTCACGTGTCCAATCTTGTTTGCCTAATAGGTTGGGTACCGGGCAGAGAACATAAAAACTGTCACACCCCGACGGTGCGAAACTTGGGTCT
>CAIMHL010000454.1 GCA_903840825.1 uncultured beta proteobacterium | reverse complement strand
GTGGGCTCATCCAGCACCAAAATACGGGGCTTGACAATCAGGGCGCGGGCAATCGCTATGCGTTGTCTTTGCCCCCCAGAAAATTCATGCGGGTAGCGTTGCAACCACTGAGACCAGTCCGTGCGACGCGAGTCTGTGCTGGCATCGCCCATCAGCCCGACTTCTTTCGAAACCTCAACGACCCGCAGACGCCGCTGCACCGGGCTCAAATCCGGCTCGTGAACTTTTAAGCCTTCGCCCACAATTTCTTCTACGGTGAGCCTGGGAGAAAGGGAAGAAAAGGGATCTTGGAACACCACCTGAACGTCTTTGCGCAAGGCCCGGTCGCTGGCGGTGCTCAATCCCCAACCCGAGGTCATGACTTCTAAAGCGCCTTTGAACGGGAGTAAGCCCAAGACGGCCAGCGCCAGGGTTGACTTTCCGGAGCCTGATTCACCAATGATGCCCAGGGTTTTTCCCCGGTGCATCTGAAAATCAGCGCCATGAACTGCCACAAATTCAGCATGGCTAAACCAGCCCTTGAAGCCTGAGCGAGGCACGGCATAGCTCACGCGAAGTGTTTGGGCTTGCATAGCGACCACCGGTTTAACGCCGTCACTGGTTGCGCTAGACGCCCGCTTGGGTTTGCTGTCAATCAAGCGCTGCGTATAGGGGTGCTGCGGGTTGGCAAAAACGTCGGACACGCGGCCTTGCTCAACGATGTGCCCCCCTTCCATCACGATGACCCGGTCCGCAAAACGGCGGACCAGGTTCAAATCATGCGTAATCATGAGCACCGCCATGCCGTTTTTTTGACGGGCGCTATCCAAAAGGTCCAAAATCTGCCCGCGCAAGGTGACGTCCAGCGCGGTGGTAGGCTCGTCAGCCAACAGTAGTTTGGGCTGGCAGGCCAGGGCCATGGCAATCATGGCGCGTTGACGCTGCCCCCCACTGAGTTGGTGCGGGTATGCTTTGGCCCTTCTTTGGGGCGAATCTATACCTGTTTCTTCTATTAATTTAATAGCTGCTGAAGCACACTGCTCATGGGTTAAGCCCAATTTAAGCTCTAAAACTTCGGAGATTTGATCGCCGATCGTCATCAAGGGATTCAGGGCAGACATCGGCTCTTGAAAAATCATGGCTATATCGCGCCCTCTAAGCCCCCTAAGTTCGGGTTCGGCCATGGTGAGCAGGTCTTTCGACTCGAACAAAGCTTGGCCAGCCGTGGTCGCGTTTTGCACCAAACCCATCAAACTCAAGGCCGTGACCGTTTTCCCTGAACCCGACTCCCCCACCAACGCCAATTTCTCACCGCGCGCCACGTGGAAATTAATGGTGTGGACGACCTCGTGCTCTCCAAACGCTATTTGGAGGTTTTTGACCTCAAGCAAGGCGGTCTGGCTCATTGGTCGACCTTTCTGGGGTCTAGCGCATCACGCAGTGCATCGCCCATCAAGGTGAGCAGCAGCAAAGTGATGACCAAAACGGCGAACGTTGACAGCGAGATCCACCAAGCGTCGATGTTGTTTTTCCCTTGCGACAGTAGCTCACCCAACGACGGTGTGCCAGGGGGCACGCCCAAACCCAAAAAGTCAAGCGACGTCAGCGCCAATATGGCACCGCTCATCCTGAATGGCAAAAATGTAACGACCGGGGTCAGGCTATTGGGCAAAACGTGGCGCACAATAATTTGCCATTGACTCACCCCCAAGGCTCTAGCGGCACGAACATAGTCAAGCTGCCGGTTGCGTAAAAACTCAGCCCGCACGTAATCAGACAAACCCATCCAGCCAAACAAACTGAGCAAGATCAGCAACAACGCCATACTGGGTGCAAAAACCGCGCTGAAGATGATCAACAGGTACAACTCGGGCATCGAACTCCAGATTTCTATAAAACGCTGAAATGCCAAATCCGTCTTGCCGCCAAAAAATCCCTGTATCGCGCCGGTCAGCACCCCCAGTAAAACGCCGGCGAAGGTGAGTGCCAGCGCAAACAGCACGCTCACCCGAAACCCGTAGATGAGTTGTGCCAACAAATCACGCCCCCGGTCGTCTGTGCCCAGCCAGTTGTCCCGGCTGGGGCCGGAGGGGTTGGGCTGCTTGGCAAAGTAGTTGAGCGTTTTGTAGCCGTAGGGATTTGGGGCAAACACAGCCCAATTGCCTGACTGAGCCAAGCGGTCTCTGATGAACGGGTCAAGGTAATCAGTGGGCGTCTCGAAATCCCCCCCGAAGGTGGTCTCGGGGTAGTCTTTAATGAGCGGGACGTAATAGCTATCTTGGTAACGCACCAGCAGTGGGCGGTCGTTGGAGATCAGCTCCGCCATCAAGCTCAAACCCACCAGGCAGGCAAAGGCGAGCAAACTCCAATATCCCAAGCGGTTACGTTTGAACCGCAACCACGCCCTGCGCGATGGGCTTGGGCTGGCTGTGTGGGTTTGCGTATTAATCAAATTTGACACGTGGGTCCACCCAAACATAACAAAGATCAGAGATTAACTTGGTAAAAAGCCCCAGCAAGGTGAAAAAATACAAGGTGCCCATCACCACCGGGTAATCGCGCCGGATCACGCTTTCATAACTGAGCAGCCCCAGACCATCCAGTGAGAAAAGGGTTTCTATCAACAAAGAACCGGTAAAAAACGCCCCAATGAACGCCGAGGGGAATCCGGTGATGATCGGAATCAGCGCGTTACGAAAAACATGCTTCCAGAGCACTTGTCGCTCACCCAGGCCTTTGGCGCGGGCGGTGACCACATACTGCTTGCGGATTTCCTCCAAAAAAGCATTTTTGGTCAGCATGCTGGTCACGGCAAAACTCCCCAGCACCATCGCCGTGACGGGCATGGCAATGTGCCAAAGGTAATCCACCACGCGAGCCCCCCAGCTCAAATCGACCCAGTTGCTTGAAGTCAAGCCGCGCAGGGGAAACCATTGCAACTGACCGCCAAAAATGACCAGCAAGGCCACGCCCATGACAAAGCCGGGAATGGCGTAACCCACCAGCACCAACAGCGTGGTCACAAAGTCAAAGCGGGAACCAGCCCGAACGGCCTTGGCAACACCCAAAGGCACGGCAATTAAGTAGCTGATAAAGAAAGTCCAAAGCCCCAAGCTGATAGACACAGGCAACTTTTCCCACAGCAACTGAGATACCTCCTTGTTCTGGAAAAAGCTTTTACCCAAGTCAAAACGTGCAAACTGCCCCAACATTTGGAAAAACCGCTCATGGGCGGGTTTATCGAAACCATAGAGAGCCTTGATTTGATCCAGACGTTTGGGGTCAACGCCTTGCGCGCCGCGGTAGCTTAAGCCCCCACCTTCAGCGCTGTTACCAGCGCCTGCTTTGGCCTCGGCCATGTACTGCTCAACCGGGCCACCAGGCACGAATTGAACCACCACGAAGGTCAGCAGCAGCACCCCGAAAAGGGTGGGCACCATCAGAAGAAGACGCTTGAGGGTGTAGATCAGCATGGCTTATTTGGCCCACCAGGTATCAATGGCCCAGGTTTCACCTTGGGCGTAAGGGGGCATGGCGGTAGGTTTATCCACACGCCATGAATTAAAGACAATGCGGTGCGATGAGGCCGCCCATTGGGGAATGAGCAAATGACTGTGCGCAATTACGCGCTCAAGAGCACGGCACGCCGGGATCAATTCAGCTTTGGTTTTGGCGCTTGTCATTTGGGCAATGAGGGCATCTACGGCAGGGCTTTTGAGGCCGGTTAGATTGCCTGAGTCTTCAATATTGGCGGCCTTGCTGCCAAACAAGTCGGCGTATTCTTGGCCAGGGTTGTGGGTGCCGCCGTAGGCCATGGAGGTCATGTCGAACTCAAATTTTTGCAGGCGCTGTTGGTAAAGTGCAAAGTCAACCGGTCTGAATTTCAGCGCAATCCCCAGCTTTTCCAGGTTTCTTGCCCAAGGCGTGATGACCCTGGCGCTGCCTTCATTGCTGTCGAGGTACTCCAGCACAAAAACTTGCCCCGCTGCATTGCGCAAGGCACCGTCTTTGACCGTCCAGCCGGCAGATGCCAGCAACGCCTGTGCCTGGCGCAGATTTTGTCGCAAAGAAGAATCGCCATCGGTGCGCGGGGCCACTGTGATGGGGCCAAAAGCGGCTTCAGGCACCGATTGCCGCCAGGGGTTGAGAAGCGCCATTTCGTCAGCGCTTGGACTGCCTTGCGCTTGGCAATCCGTGTTGCCGAACAGCCCATTTACGCGTTGGTACGCGTTATAAAACATCTGTCGGTTCATCCACTCGTAGTCAACAGCAAGGCCCAAGGCTTGTCGTACCCGGACATCTTTGAACTGCGCCCGGCGTGTATTAATGACGTAACTTTGGAAACCTGTAGGTAGGCGGTGTTTGAACTCCGCTTTGACCAACTCGCCAGAGTCAAAACGCTTGCCAGTGACACGCCTTGCCCAGTCACCCGCCGAAAAAAAGCGCATCAGGTCAAACTCACCAGCCTTCAATGCCTCCAGGCGTGCCGTGTTGTCTTTGTAGATTTTGACGGTGATGCGGTCAAAATTACTGGTGCCTACTTTGACGTTCAGGTCTTTAGCCCAATAACTGGGGTCGCGAACATAGGTAATGTCTTTGCCAAAGTTAACCGGACCAATTTTGTAAGGCCCGCTGCCAATGGGCACGTCTGTTACGACTTGGTCGAAGGATTTGGTCTTTCCGTTTTCCACCCCCCAAAGCCGGCTGAACACTGGCAGGCCACCCACGGTGAGTACCAGGCTTTTGTTGGGTTTCTTGAAACGATAGCGCACAGTGGCCGCGTCTAAAACATCAAGGCCAGCCACGTCTTCTAGCAAACTTTTATAGGATGGCGAGGTATGCGGGCCCATCAGCACATCGAAGCTGTGTTTGACATCGGCCGCCACAACCGGCTCGCCATCGTGAAAACGCGCCTGTGGGCGCAGCTGAAAAATAACGCTCAGGCCATCCGCCGACACGGCGACATCTCGGGCAAGCAATCCGTAGCCAGCAGCAGGCTCGTCGAGGGCGCCTGTCAACAAGGAGTCAAACATCAAATCCGACAAATACGCAGGCGCCGAACCTTTCACGGTGAACGGGTTGTATTTGTCAAACGTCGATACCCGCAGATTGCTCACCAGCCGAAGCTCCCCGCCTTTGGTCGCCTTGGTATTGACGTAATCGAAATGAGAAAAATCAGCAGGGTATTTGAGATCGCCCCATAAAGCGAAACCATGCGCGGCCCACGCCGGAACGCTTGCTGATAAAGCCAAAATAATGAACATGGAACGCATGCGACAATTCTGCACCAAATGTTGCTGGCTTTTAGCTAGCCAATTGAGTTCCCCAAGGTATTGGGGTCAATAGCAAAGTAAAAATAGCCCGCAATGATTCAATGGCTTAAATGAAAGAAAGAGACTATGGGATTTCTGACAGGTAAAAAATTTCTGATTACGGGTGTGTTGTCTAAGCGGTCCATTGCCTACGGCATTGCACAGGCCTGCCACGAGCAAGGGGCTGAACTGGCGTTTAGCTACGTCGGTGAGCGCTTCAAGGAACGCATTACGGAATTTGCTGCAGATTTTGGCTCTTCGCTGATATTTGATTGCGATGTGGGAGAAGACGCCCAAATAGAGGCCTTGTTCAAAGACCTCGCCGTTCATTGGCCGCAGTTTGATGGTTTCGTTCACAGTATTGGTTTCGCGCCTCGCGAAG
>CAIMHL010000453.1 GCA_903840825.1 uncultured beta proteobacterium | reverse complement strand
GTAAAACCATGTCAATTGCGCCCATTTCGCAGGCACAAACGCAGGCACAAATAAGCGTAGATAGTTTGGTGAATTCAACCGGCAGCGCGCAGCGCCGCGCGATTGCCAAAGCCATCACGCTGCTTGAATCGACCCGGCCCGACCACCGCTTGCAAGCCGATGACTTGCTGACGGCCTTGCTGCCTCACACCGGAAAATCGTTCCGTTTGGGCATCAGCGGTGTACCCGGTGTGGGCAAATCCACCTTTATTGAAGTGCTGGGTTTGTTCCTGATAGCACAGGGCCACCGGGTAGCGGTGCTCACCATTGACCCATCCAGTACGGTGTCAGGCGGCTCCATTTTGGGGGACAAAACCCGCATGGAGTTGCTCTCGGTGCATGAGAGCGCCTACATTCGCCCCAGCCCGAGTAGCGGCACTTTGGGCGGTGTGGCCGAGAAAACCCGTGAGGCCATGTTGGTGTGCGAGGCGGCGGGTTATGACATTGTGATTATTGAGACCGTGGGTGTCGGCCAAAGCGAGACGGCCGTAGCCAATATGACTGACATGTTTGTGCTCATGCAGCTACCCAACGCCGGTGACGATTTGCAGGCCATTAAAAAAGGCGTGATGGAGCTGGCGGATTTGGTCGTCATCAACAAGGCCGACATTGACGCCTTGGCCGTCCAGCGCGCGCAATTGCAAATAACCGCAGCCATGCAGTTACTGGGCATGTTTGGCGGCTATGACGAGAAAAACTGGCACCCCAAAGCGCTGCAACTCAGCGCCCTCAAGGGCGTGGGCGTAGCGCCGTTTTGGGCGGCTGTAACCGAATTTAAAACCATACAAACGGCCAACGGCAAGTTGGCCGCACGGCGCCAGCAGCAAGCCCTGGCCTGGATGTGGGAGCGCATTGACGCTGGCTTGAAACAGCAGTTTCGCCAGAATGCCGCTGTCAAGGCCTTGTTGCCCCAACTCACGCAAGACGTGTTGGCGGGCCGTGTGGCGGCCTCAACTGCAGCGCGAAATATGCTTCTAGCCAACATGGACATGCTTAAGCAGCTATCAAAATAATACAGACCCCGAAGACTTCAGAAAGAGAAAACCATGCACGACATCCTTGAACAACTTGAAGCCAAGCGCCAACTCGCGCGTTTGGGCGGTGGCCAAAAACGCATCGACGCGCAGCACAAAAAAGGCAAGCTCACCGCCCGTGAGCGCTTGGAGTTGTTGCTTGACGAAGGCACGTTTGAAGAGTGGGACATGTTTGTAGAGCACCGCTGTGTGGACTTCGGCATGGAAGAAAACAAGATTCCTGGCGATGGCGTGGTCACTGGCTACGGCATGATCAACGGCCGCTTGGTCTTTGTCTTCAGCCAGGATTTCACCGTGTTTGGTGGCGCTTTAAGCGAAGCCCATGCTGAGAAAATTTGCAAAGTGATGGACCAGGCCATGAAGGTCGGTGCCCCCGTCATTGGTTTGAACGACTCGGGCGGTGCCCGTATTCAGGAGGGCGTGGCCTCTCTGGGCGGCTACGCCGATGTGTTCCAACGCAACGTGATGGCCAGCGGTGTGGTGCCGCAAATCAGCATGATCATGGGGCCTTGCGCGGGCGGTGCGGTCTATTCGCCCGCAATGACTGACTTCATCTTCATGGTCAAAGACAGTTCTTACATGTTCGTCACCGGCCCTGAAGTGGTGAAAACCGTGACCCACGAAGACGTGACTGCCGAAGAACTCGGTGGCGCCATCAGCCATACCACCAAGAGCGGTGTCGCCGATCTGGCGTTTGAGAACGACGTGGAAGCGCTCCTGATGCTGCGCCGCCTGTACAACTACCTGCCACTCAACAACCGCGAAAAAGCGCCCGTGCGCCGCAGTGGCGACCCCGCTGACCGCATGGACTTCTCGCTGGACACGCTGGTGCCCGACAGCGCCAACAAGCCTTACGACATGAAAGAACTCATCGTCAAAACCGTGGACGATGGCGACTTCTTTGAGCTGCAACCCGAGTACGCCAAAAACATTCTGATTGGTTTTGCCCGTATGGAAGGCCAAACCGTCGGACTCGTGGCCAACCAGCCGCTGGTGCTGGCCGGTTGCTTGGACATCAAGAGTTCCATCAAAGCGGCCCGCTTTGTGCGCTTTTGCGATGCCTTCAATATTCCCGTTGTTACGTTTGTGGATGTGCCTGGTTTCATGCCTGGCACGGCTCAAGAGTTCGGCGGCATCATTAAGCACGGTGCCAAATTGCTCTATGCCTATGCCGAGTGCTCCGTGCCAAAAATCACCGTGATCACCCGCAAAGCCTACGGCGGTGCCTATGACGT
>CAIMHL010000452.1 GCA_903840825.1 uncultured beta proteobacterium | reverse complement strand
TTATTTTGAACCTGATGCCTTGCGTGTTTCCGGTGTTGGCCATCAAGGTGATGAGTTTTACGCGCCACGCCAATGACAAGCGCGGGCACCGGGCAAGCGGTGTGGCCTACAGCGCGGGTGTGGTGCTGTCGTTTGTCGCTTTAGGCGCGCTGATGCTGGGCCTGCGCAGTGCGGGCGAGCAACTGGGCTGGGGCTTTCAACTGCAAGCGCCTGCGGTGGTGGCGGCTTTGGCGGTGCTGTTCACAGTGATGGGCTTGAACCTAGCGGGCTTGTTTGAGTTTGGCCAGTTTTTGCCCAGCCGCGTGGCCACGCTGGAGGCCAAAAACCCAAGCGTGAACGCGTTTTTGTCGGGCGTGCTGGCTGTCGCCATTGCCTCGCCTTGCACCGCCCCCTTCATGGGCGCGTCATTGGGTCTGGCTTTGGGCCTGCCCGCCGCGCAGGCTTTGCTGATTTTTGCCGCGATTGGTGTGGGCATGGCCTTGCCCTATTTGGCGGCCAGTTTCATACCGGCGGTAGCTCGTTGGCTGCCGCGCCCCGGCGCGTGGATGAACACTTTCCGCCGTGCGATGGCGTTCCCGATGTTTGCCACTGTTGTGTGGCTGCTGTGGGTGCTGGGCCAGCAAACTGGGGTTGACGGCGCCAGCGCCCTGCTGCTTTTGTTGCTGGGCCTGAGCTGGGTGCTGTGGTCGCTCACCTTCAAAGGCCGCATTCGCGTCATTTTTGCCACTATTTCAATAGCTGCTTACGCCCTGCTGGCGTGGTCTGCAGGCCCCTATGTCTTAAAAGCGGTAGAAACCAACACGGCCACGTCGGGCACCGAGCGCTGGCAGCCTTGGTCGCCCGAGCGGGTAGCACAAGGCCTGGCGGGCGGCACGCCGGTGTTTGTTGATTTCACCGCCGCTTGGTGCGTCACCTGCCAGTACAACAAAAAAACCACGCTGATCCACCCGGACGTGTTGGCCGACTTTGAGGCCAAAAAAGTGACCCTCTTGCGCGCCGACTGGACCCGGCGGGACCCCGCTATTACTGCCGCTCTGGCCGCTTTGGGGCGCAACGGTGTGCCGGTGTATGTGCTGTACAAAACTGGCCGCACGCCGGTGGTGTTGTCTGAAATTTTGAGCGTGGCCGAAGTGCGCGCCGCTTTACAAGGGTTTTGATCATGCTTGAAGACAACACCATTCGCCATATTTTGGCCATCTGCAAAACCATTGCGGTGGTGGGCTTGTCGCCCAAACCGCACCGGGCCAGTTTCGATGTGTCGCGCTATATGCAGGCCCACGGTTGGCGCATTATTCCCATCAACCCGGCTGCGGTGGCGAGTGGCGCCACTATTTTGGGTGAAAAGGTTTACGCCACCCTGCTTGAGGCCGCGCAGCATGAAAAGATTGACTTGGTGAACGTGTTTCGCAACGCAGAAGACGTGCCGCCGGTGGTGGATGAGGCCATTGCCATTGGGGCCTTGGCCGTTTGGCTACAGCTGGGCATTGTGAATGACCAAGCGCTTGAAAAGGCCCGGGCGGCCGGTCTGCAGGTGATCCAGGACAAATGTTTAAAAGTTGAGCACGCCATTCGCGCCTGACCCCAATCCGCTTGCGGCGACAATTGGGGCCATGAATACACCTGTCATCACCAGCCCTTACGCGCCACTCCAAAACGACACCTTCATTCGCGCTTGCCTGCGCCAGTCTACCGAACACACGCCGGTCTGGCTGATGCGCCAAGCCGGGCGCTACTTGCCCGAATACCGCGCCACCCGCGCCAAAGCGGGTAGTTTCATGGGCTTGGCCACCAACACCGACTATGCCACCGAGGTAACGTTGCAGCCGCTGGAGCGCTTCCCGCTGGACGCCGCTATTCTGTTCAGCGACATCCTGACCATTCCCGACGCGATGGGCCTGGGCTTGTCGTTTGCCTTGGGCGAAGGCCCCAAGTTTGAGCACAAGGTGCGCGACGAAGCCGCCGTGGCCAAACTGGCCGTGCCCGACATGGACAAGCTGCGCTATGTGTTTGACGCCGTCACCTCCATCCGCAAGGCCCTGAATGGCCGGGTGCCCTTAATTGGTTTCTCGGGCAGCCCCTGGACGCTGGCGTGCTACATGGTGGAAGGCGGCGGCTCTGACGACTACCGTGCGGTTAAAACCATGCTTTATGCCCGCCCGGATTTGATGCACAGGATGCTGGCGATCAATGCCGATGCGGTGGCGCTTTACCTCAACACCCAAATTGAAGCCGGCGCCCAAGCGGTGATGATTTTTGACAGCTGGGGCGGCGTGCTGGCCGACGGCGCGTTTCAAGAATTCAGCCTGGCCTACACCGCCCGCGTGCTGGCGCAGGTCAAAAAAGAACACAACGGGGTGCGCATTCCCAGCTTAGTGTTCACCAAAGGCGGCGGCCTGTGGCTGCCTGAGATGGACACCCTGAATTGCGATGTGCTGGGACTGGACTGGACGGTGAACCTGGCCAAGGCGCGCGCGCTGGTAGGCCAGCACAAAGCGCTTCAAGGCAATATCGACCCCAATGTGCTGTTTGCCAACCCGGCTCAAATTGAGGCTGAGGTCATCAAGGTGCTCAACAGCTTTGGCACGCCGCACCAAGGCGAGGGCACCGGCCCCACGCACATCTTTAACCTGGGCCATGGCATCAACCAACACTCCCCACCGGAGAGCGTGGCGGCGCTGGTCAAAGCGGTGCATGAGCACTCGCGTAAGTTGCGGGCTTGGGAATAATTTTAGCTTTTCCCGATTGCATTTGGCAGAAATTTGGGGTTGCCACTTAGAGTTATGCACAAAATTACCCAAATTCAACACAAAACAATTTCGAATAAATCACACCTGCTACAAAACAAATAGCGAATGCAAGTCATTGATTTATATAACATTTAAAATCTGCTTTTTTTATAGGCATTTTATTGAAAGCCTTGATTGACAAGGGTTTGACGGTCCCAAACAGGACATATCAACAAAGTTATCCACAGAAATTCTGAATCTACATCAAATCATTTATAAATCAAAGACTTAAGCTTGTTTCCGCCAGATCACATGAACTAAGCGGCAAAAGGTATTCATTTCAATCGTTCTCATGATCTGTCAAATTCCCGTCGTGGTGCATACCCCGGTTCACAGCCAAGTGGCCGGGCCTCTGACCTACCTAAGCCCCAGTGACCTTCCCGCCGGGAGTCTGGTGCGCATTCCGCTGGGCAAGCGCGAGATGATGGGCGTGGTGTGGGACCGCGCCGCCGATGAAGCCCTGCCCACCATCGATCCAAACAAACTGCGGCCCATCGCCGGTGCGCTGCAGGGCATTGCCCCGCTCAGCATGGCTTGGCGCAAGTTGGTGAGCTTTGCTGCCCACTATTACCAGCGCTCTTTGGGCGAGGTGGCGCTGGCAGCCCTGCCGCCCCAACTGCGAGACCTGAACACGCTGCAACTGGAGCGGCGGCTTAAAAAGCATGCAAAAGGAGTAAGCCCTGCACCGTCAACGCCAGAAAATGCTATTTATTCAGTAGCGCTTACAGCTGAGCAGTCGGCAGCTATCGACCAATTTAATGCTGAATCTGGGCCTTTCTTGTTGTTTGGCACGACAGGCAGCGGCAAGACCGAGGTGTATTTGCGCTGCGTGGAGCAATTGCTAATCCGCTTGCCAGATGCGCA
>CAIMHL010000451.1 GCA_903840825.1 uncultured beta proteobacterium | reverse complement strand
TGGAGCAAGGCAAGTGCCAAACTTCGGGGGGATGGCTTCCGGCGGCCTGGCAGGGGGCTAATTTTAAAAAAATCCCAAAACCAAAAACCGCTTAACCCGTCGGTTTCACTGCTCGGAGAAATTACAGAAAGAATGTTGCACTAACCATCATCACTCATCGGCCACGCTGAGACACGCTTAAACTACCCTGAAGAAAGCTACTTCGGGCGGTGTTTGGCACGCTAAAGCATGCTGAGCGCACCGTAATCTTTAACGCTTTAATACAATTTATGCTCGAGCAGCCACTACGGCCATGGCCGACATGAGTTAGGGCAAGAGGTAGTGCAAAAAATGAAACACAAGCCATGAACCTGCTGAAACCCAAGCAACTTTTGCTGACCAAATGGACTGCAGTCAAAACTGCGACCCTATGCCTGCGGATTGTGCTGCTGAGCATCGCTTATTTCACAACTGCCTTGGCGCAGGACCGCTCTGCGGTAATCAACTCCGAAAAGCACTCGTTCCGCGTAGTTACCTTGTTGAAGGGACTGGAAAACCCCTGGTCTGTAGCTTTTTTGCCCGACGGGCGGATGCTGGTTACCGAACGGGCTGGGCGCTTGCGCCTGGTGGGTCAGGATTTCCGGATGGATCCGAAACCCATTACAGGCTTGCCTGATGTGGAGGCGCGGGGCCAAGGCGGTTTATTCGATGTGGTCTTGCACCCAGAGTATGCGCAAAACGGCTGGATTTATTGGGCTTACAACGCGCCGGGCTCGGGGGGATGGGGCACCGCCTTGGCCCGAGGCAAACTGCAAGGCCTGCGCATGACCGAGGTCCAGGTCTTGTTCAGCATGCAACCCAAAACTCGCTCAAACCAGCATTTTGGCGGGCGCATTGTGTTCGACAAAAAAGGGATGCTGTATTTGACTTTGGGTAACCGGGGTGACAAGGACCGCGCCCAAAAACTGGATGACCACGCAGGATCGGTCATTCGCCTGCATGACGATGGCCGCGTTCCGGCCGACAACCCCTTCACCCAACGAGCCGGGGCATTGCCTGAAAAATGGACGCTGGGTAACCGCAACATGCAGGGCGCCACCCTTCACCCCAAAACGGGGGAACTGTGGACGCATGAGCACGGGCCTCAGGGGGGTGACGAGGTCAACGTGATGCGCTCTGGGCTCAATTACGGCTGGCCCGTGATTACCTACGGTGTGAATTACGGTTTTGGCACCCGCATTGGTGAGGGCCAGACCAAGCCAGGTATGGTGCAGCCCTTGCACATTTGGGTTCCTTCGATCGCCCCTTCCGGCATGGCTTTTGTTAGCGGCTCGAAATTTCCCCATTGGAATGGCGACTTGCTGGTGGGAGCCTTGCGCGACCAAATGCTGGTGCGCCTGGTACTCGATAGTGAAAAAGTGGTCCGCGAAGAGCGCTTACTGCAAGGGCTTGTGGGCCGTATCCGCGATGTTCGCATGGGGCCCGACGGTTTGGTTTACCTACTGAGCGACGATGCCGAAGGGGCTTTGCTGAGACTGGAGCCGGACAAGCCCTGACATGAGCCAAGACAAATTGCTGGCCGAGTCGACTTTTTTTAGGCTTTGCGGCGTATGAAGAAATAGCGGCCGCCCACCAAATAAACACCTTTATGGGTGTATAACATAGAACAATTTTTGGCTAAAGCCAGACTCCAACGAACTTTAAACGCGCCTCAGAGCGCATCAACACCAAGGAAAAACAGACATGGGCGCGCAGTGGAAAGCAAAAGGGAAAGATTTGGCCGCCAGTGCCAAGGGTCGTATTTTTGGTAAGTTGTCCAAAGACATCATGATCGCCGCCCGCAGCGGGGCTGACCCGTCACTGAACTCGCGCCTGCGCTTGGTGGTGGAGCAGGCCCGCAAAGTCTCCATGCCCAAAGAAACGCTGGACCGCGCCATCAAAAAAGGCGCTGGCCTCACCGGTGAAGCCGTCAACTTCGAGCACGTCATCTACGAAGGCTTTGCCCCACACCAAGTCGCCGTGATGGTCGAATGCCTGACCGACAACGTCAACCGCACCGCGCCTCAAATGCGCGTGCTGTTTCGCAAAGGCCAGCTTGGTACCTCCGGCTCGGTGTCTTGGGACTTTAACCACGTTGGCCTGATTGAAGCCGAGCCGCTTACTCCCGCGTCTGACGCCGAAGTAGCCGCCATCGAAGCCGGCGCCCAAGACTTTGAGGCCGGTGACGAAGAAGGCCATACCCTGTTCTTAACCGACGCCGCCG
>CAIMHL010000450.1 GCA_903840825.1 uncultured beta proteobacterium | reverse complement strand
GAGGTCAAGGAGGAGCCCTACAGGGCGGGGGACACGAACGGCGCCGAGTGCCACATCGGCCTGAGTCTCGAAGTGTCTGCGACTCAATTAAGCTGGCCGCGTAGGGCTAATTCAAGCTGGGAGCCCAGCAGGTACAGTTAGCCCATCACCCCCCAAACACCATGTTCAAAATCAAACCCATCCCATCCGATCGCCTGCCCACCCTGTTGCGCCTGATGCCCAAGGCCGAATTGCACATGCACATTGAAGGCTCGCTGGAGCCTGAATTGATGTTTGCACTGGCCAAACGCAACGGCTTGACCATGCCCTATGCCGACGTTGAGGCGCTGCGTGGCGCTTATGTGTTTGACAATCTGCAGGACTTTTTGGACATCTACCACCAGGGCACGCTGGTGCTGCGCACCGAGCAGGACTTTTACGACATGACCACCGCCTACCTGACCCGTGCGGCGGCGGACAACGTCGTTCACACCGAAATCTTTTTTGACACTCAAACCCACACTGGCCACGGCCTGAGCACCGAGGTCGTGATTAACGGTTTGCACCGCGCTTGTGTGGATGCACAAGCCACCTTGGGCGTCAGCGCGGTGTTGATTTTGTGTTTCTTGCGCCATTTGAGCGAGGCCGAGGCCTTTGAATGCCTGGAGCAAGCCGAGCCGTTTTTGGATAAGTTGGTGGGCGTGGGCTTGGCGTCAAGCGAGCAGGGCAACCCGCCCGAGAAGTTTGCCCGCGTCTTTGCCAAAGCCCGTGCCCTAGGCTTGCGCGCTGTGGCTCATGCAGGCGAGGAAGGCCCGCCGGCGTATATCTGGAGTGCGCTGGACGACTTGAAGGTCGAGCGCATTGACCACGGCGTGCAGGCCATGAACGATCCCTTGCTGATGGCGCGGCTGGTTAAAGACAAAATTCCGCTCACGGTGTGCCCGCTCTCCAACCTCAAGTTGCGCGTGTTCCCCACTTTGGCCGAGCACAACCTGGGGCGCTTGCTGGACGCCGGCATTGTGGCCACCGTCAACTCCGACGACCCGGCTTACTTTGGCGGTTACATCAACCAAAATTTCACCGAAACCTTTGAGGCGCTGGGCTTGGGCGCGCCACAGGCTTACCAGTTGGCGCGCCATAGCTTTGAGGCCAGTTTCATCACCGATGCGCGCAAGGCGCAGTTCATCGACCGCTTGAACACCACTTTCGAGAGCTTCAACTAAGGCGTTTCGCCCGGTTAAAATAGGCTCAAGGCCCGCTGCTCTGGCGGGCCTTACCTTTTGTGTTCCAGAGCCATGTAGAGGACTACCATGTACAAAAACCTCGTAGCCGCGCTTGCGGCCGCTTGTTTTATTTCGCCCGTTTTTTCCCAAACGAATCCCCAGGCCCCCACGCCGACCGCCGCTGCCCCCAGCGTTAAAACGCCTTTGAAAATTGGTTTTTTGTATGTCGCACCCCTGACCGATGCCGGTTGGGTTCGCCAGCACGAGGAGGGTCGCAAGGCGGTGGACGCCGCTTTGGGCGATCAGGTCAAAACCACGTATGTCGAAAACGTGGCCGAAGGCCCGGACGCCGAGCGCGTGATTCGCGACCTGGCCAGCACCGGGCATAAGCTCATTTTCACCCCCAGCTTTGGTTACATGGAACCCACATTAAAAGTGGCGCAAGAGTTCCCAGACGTCAAGTTCGAGTCCATCACGGGCTACAAGACTACGCCCAATGTGGCGGTGGCCAACGCCCGTTATTACGAGGGCCGTTATCTGGCGGGCATTGCCGCTGGGCGCATGACGACCAGCCACATCGCCGGTTACGTGGCGGGTTTCCCTATTCCTGAAGTGCTGCAAGGCATCAATGCGTTTACCTTGGGCATGCGCTCAGTCAACCCCAAAGCTGAGGTCAAGGTGGTGTGGCTCAACGCCTGGTTTGACCCCACCCGCGAGCGCGATGCGGCCATGACGCTGTTTAACCAAAACGTGGACGTGATCGCTTTTCATACCGGCTCATCGGCCGTGATGGTGGCGGCGCAAGAGCGCGGCAAACTGGCCGTGGCCTACCACTCCGACATGCGCAAAATTGCCCCCGATGCGCAAATTGTGGCGGTCACCCACCAGTGGGGTGCCTACTACACCGAGCGCGCCAAGGCCGTCATCAAAGGCAGCTGGAAGAGCGGGGGCGTCTGGGGTGGCGTCAAAGAGGGCATGATCAAGGTCGATGGCTTTGGCTCCAAAGTGCCCAAAGCGGTGCAACAAGAAGTGCTGGCGCGACAAAAAGACATTGCCAGTGGCAAATTGCACCCTTTTCATGCCACCCAAGCGGTGTTGGACAACACCGGCAAAGAAGTCATCGCCAAAGGTCAGTCACTCACCGACGAGCAAATTCTCAAGATGAACTGGCTGGTGCAGGGCGTGCAGGCCAAGTTGCCTTAAGTCAAACAGGCTGGATAGGCCTTATTCGACCCCGCTTATAAGTCTGGGGGGTGTCAGCGGTTAAGCTCATTCGCTATGAAAGCTTACCGCGCCGCCATCCTCCGCTTTGCCCCTGACCGCGAACCCCGCCACTCGGCCATTTATGAGGAAGACGGCCTCTTGGTCGTGGGTCCTGATGCCTCGGGCAACCAGGTGGTGCAGGCCGTGGGGCCGTACCAAGCGCTTAAAAGCCAATATGCCGACGTGCCCACGCAGCACTTCCCCGGTCGCCTCATCGCGCCGGGCTTTGTAGACATGCACCTTCACTACCCGCAAACCAACGTCATCGGCTCGCCCGCCGATGGCTTGCTGCCTTGGTTGGAAAACTATACGTTTCCTGAAGAAAAACGCTTCTCAGCTCCCGAGTATTCTGCTGAAGCAGCTTCTTTTTTTGTAGCAGAACTTTTGCGCAACGGCGTCACTACTGCGCTCACGTTTGCCACCAGCCACCCCGCCTCGGTCAACGCACTTTTTGCGCAGGCCCACGCCCAACGCCTGCGCCTCATCACCGGCCTGTGTCTGATGGACCGCAACGCCCCCCCCGACTTATTCAACCCCGCAGCAGCCGATGGCAGCAAGGACGTCACCGAACAGAGCTTGATCGACTCGGAAGCCTTACTTAATAAGTGGCATGGCCAAGGCCGCCTGGGTTACGCCATTACCCCGCGTTTTGCGCCTACCTCGACCGATGCCCAGTTGCGCGGCGCGGGCGAGCTGGCCGCCCAATACCCTGATGTGTGGATTCAGTCGCATGTGGCTGAGAACAAAGATGAGATTGCCTGGGCGCGGGCTTTGTTTCCTGACTCGCGCAGTTATTTAGGTACCTATGCCGACTTTGGCCTGATGCGCGAGCGCGCCATTTATGCCCATTGCATTCACTTTGACGACGACGACCGCGCCCTGATGCGCGAGACCGGCGCGGCTGCCGCCATTTGTCCCACCAGCAACTTGTTTTTGGGCAGTGGTTTTTTTGACTACGCGGGCGCAGACCGGATCGGTTTTAAGTACGGCTTGGCCAGTGATGTGGGCGGGGGCACCAGTTTCAGCCCCTTTCACACCATGTTGGGCGCTTATTACGTGGGGCGCGAGGGGCAGACTAAGCCGGGCTTGTCGCTGTCGCCGCAGCAGTTGTGGTGGCAGCACACGCTGGGCGCTGCGCAGGCTTTGGGCCTAGACGGCCAGAAAGGCCGCCCCTCGGTAGGCAATTTGGCGCCAGGCTGTGAGGCTGACTTTGTGGTGCTCAATCCGAAAGCCACCCCCTTGCTGGCCCGGCGCACCGCCGGGGCGAACACGCTGGACGAGTTGCTGTTTGCGATGATTGTGCTGGGCGATGACCGTTTGATCGAGCAGACCGTCATTTCTTAGGACTATTGTGCCTCTAGGGCTTAGCGTCCGTGCTTGAGCAGCTATTTATTTGATAGTAATTGGCCCGTTTACAATCGGGCCAACTTTGGAGCACCCCCATGACGATTAAAAGTGACAAATGGATTCGCCACATGGCGGAGACCACCGGCATGATCGAGCCCTTTTCGCCCGCCCAAGTGCGCGAGCGTGACGGCCAAAAAATCATCAGCTACGGCACCAGCAGCTACGGCTACGACATCCGCTGCGCCCCCGAATTCAAGGTGTTCACCAACATCCACAGCACGGTGGTGGATCCCAAAAACTTTGATGAAAAGAGTTTTGTCGATTTTTACGGCGACAGTTGCATCATTCCGCCCAATAGTTTTGCGCTGGCCCGCACCATGGAGTACTTCCGCATTCCCCGCAACGTGCTGACCATCTGCCTGGGTAAAAGCACCTATGCCCGCTGCGGCATCATCGTCAACGTGACGCCTTTTGAGCCCGAGTGGGAGGGCTTTGTCACGCTCGAGTTTTCTAACACCACGCCGCTGCCGGCCAAAATTTACGCCGGTGAAGGCTGTGCGCAGGTGCTGTTTTTTGAGAGCGACGAAGTCTGCGAGACCAGCTACAAAGACCGGGGCGGCAAGTACCAAGGCCAGGTCGGCGTGACTTTGCCTAAAGCTTAGAGCAGGCCCCGCAAACCCCGAATCAGGGCTTTGCGACTGATTAAGCGATAATTCGGGTTTGCCCCAAGACCTTGGGGCGCCTCAGCTATCGGACAGATAGCACCGACTACTGGCTGTGAATGACCGATTTGACTACTGATTTGACCCCCGAGACTCTCCCTATGGCCTTTGCCCAGCTGCAATTGGCCGCACCTTTGGCCCGCGCTGTGGCTGAAATGGGCTACGAGTCCATGACCCCCATCCAGGCCCAAGCCATTCCCGTGGTGCTGCAAGGCCACGACGTGATGGGTGCTGCCCAAACCGGCACTGGCAAGACAGCCGCGTTTGCGCTGCCCCTGCTACAGCGCCTGCTCAAGCACGAAAGCGCCTCCACCTCGCCCGCCCGCCATCCCGTGCGTGCTTTGGTCTTGCTGCCGACCCGTGAGTTGGCGGACCAGGTGGCCCAAGCCATCAAGTCTTACGCGAAATACACCCAGTTGCGCAGCGCGGTGGTCTTTGGCGGCATGGACATGAAGCCCCAGACGATTGAGCTGAAAAAAGGCGTCGAGATTTTGGTGGCTACACCCGGGCGCTTGCTCGACCACATTGAAGCCAAAAACGCCGTGCTCAACCAGGTGGAGTACGTGGTGCTCGATGAAGCTGACCGCATGCTGGACATCGGCTTTTTGCCTGATTTGCAACGCATCCTGAGCTACCTGCCCAAGCAACGCACCACCTTGCTGTTTTCTGCCACCTTTTCGCCTGAGATCAAGCGTTTGGCCGGCAGCTACCTGCAAGACCCCATCACCATTGAAGTCGCCCGCTCCAACGCGACGGCGTCCACGGTTGAGCAGCATTTTTACAGCGTGGGCGACGATGACAAGCGCCACGCGCTTCACCAAATTTTGAAACAACGCGGCATGAAGCAAGCCTTCGTTTTTGTCAACAGCAAACTGGGCTGCGCCCGCTTGGCTCGGTCTTTGGAGCGCGAGGGCCTCAAAACCACTGCGCTGCACGGCGACAAGAGCCAGGATGAGCGTCTGAAAGCGCTTGATTCGTTCAAAAAAGGCGAAGTTGACCTG
>CAIMHL010000449.1 GCA_903840825.1 uncultured beta proteobacterium | reverse complement strand
TGAAGGTGCAAATATGGGGCACGGGCGGCATGAGCCACCAACTGCAAGGCCCACGCGCTGGTTTGATTAATAAGGAATTCGACAACGCGTTTCTGGACCTCCTTATTGCCGACCCCGCCGCCGCCGCTGCCATTCCCCACATTGACTTTGTGCGCGAGGCCGGCTCCGAGGGGATCGAACTGGTGATGTGGCTGATTGCCCGTGGCGCCATGGACGATGTAGTCGCCAATGATTCACAAAGCATAGCTGCCCAAGCACACCCAGTAAGCCTGAAACACCGTTTTTATCATGTTCCTGCGTCCAACACCGCCGTGGGTCATTTGATTTTGGAGAATACGTAAATGAGCAAGCCCATCAAAGTCGTCCTCGCGGGCGCGGGTGCCTTTGGCATCAAACACCTGGACGGTATTAAAAATATTGAGGGCGTGGAAGTCGTCTCATTAGTCAGCCGTGATCTGGAAAAAACGCGCGAGGTCGCCGCCAAATACGGCATCGCCCACGTCACCACGAATCTGGAAGACAGCCTGGCTTTGCCTGAAGTGGACGCCGTGATTTTGTGCACGCCCACCCAAATGCACGCGGCGCAAAGCATCGCCTGTATGAAGGCTGGAAAGCACGTCCAGGTGGAAATCCCGCTGGCTGACTCGCAGCGCGGCGCCATGGAGGTGGCGGCTATGCAAGAGCAAACAGGCTTGGTGGCGATGTGCGGACACACCCGCCGCTTCAACCCCAGCCACCAGTTCGTGCACCAAGAAATTGCAGCCGGGCGCTTTAATATTCAGCAAATGGATGTGCAAACCTACTTCTTTAGGCGCACCAACATGAATGCGCTGGGTCAGGCCCGCAGCTGGACCGACCATTTGCTGTGGCACCACGCAGCGCACACGGTCGATTTGTTTGCCTACCAAGCGGGGAGCCCGATCGTCAAAGCCAACGCCATTCAGGGGCCGATTCACCCGGTGCTGGGCATTGCGATGGACATGAGCATCCAACTCAAAGCCGCCAATGGCGCGATTTGCACCCTGAGCCTGAGCTTCAACAACGAAGGCCCGCTGGGCACGTTCTTCCGCTACATCGGCGACACGCAAACTTATCTTGCGCGCTACGACGACCTCTACAACGGCAAAGACGAAAAAATCGACGTCAGCCAGGTAGATGTGTCCATGAACGGCATTGAGTTGCAAGATCGTGAGTTCTTCGCCGCCATTCGCGAAGGCCGCCAGCCCAACAGCAGCGTGGCCAGCGTGCTGCCTTGCTACCAGGTACTGCACGATTTGGAGCAGCAACTCAACGCGGGTTAAGGCCGGGCGCGCAGCCCTGCAGTTATTTTTGTTTTGGATGTGGACCGGGGTAAATTGAAATCTCAATTGTTTAAGATAGCGCTCCATGACCACACCCTTTAAAGACCTTTTTGCCCACAACCGCGCCTGGGCTGCGCAAATGGAACTGGAGCGCCCTGGCTTTTTTACCAATTTAAAAAGCCAGCAATCGCCCAAATACATGTGGATTGGCTGCTCTGACAGCCGCGTCCCGGCCAACCAGATCACCGGCTTGGAGCCAGGCGAGGTGTTTGTGCACCGCAATGTGGCCAATGTGGTGGTGCACTCGGACCTGAATGCTTTGTCCACCATCCAGTTCGCTGTCGAGCGCTTGAAAGTAGCGCATGTGATGGTCGTTGGGCACTACGGCTGCTCCGGTGTGCAAGCCGCGCTGGAAGGTGCCCGTATTGGTTTGGCTGACAACTGGCTGCGCCATATTCAGGATGTGCGGGATCGCCACCGCACTTTGCTGGACGCCATTCCCGAGCATGCCCGCCACGACGCGCTGGTGGAGCTGAATGTGATCGAGCAGGTGGTCAATGTGTCGCAAAGCACCGTGCTGCAAGACGCCTGGAGCCGTGGCCAAACTGTGACACTGCATGGCTGGGTGTACGGCGTGCATGACGGTTTGCTGCAAGACTTGGCCATGAGTGTGAACAGCGCGGAAAGTTTGGCTGGGCTCTACCGGGAGGCTATTGCCCGAGTCGCCCAAACGACGCGGGTCTGATGAGCGTCAATTGTTCGTAAGCGATCAGCCCTAAAGTAGATCTTTGGTTTTACGCAAGGGCTCCAAGTCCGCTTCATTCGTTTTTAACAGCTAACCAGGAACTATTCCCATGACCGCATCTACCCAAGACCCCATCGTCATCGTTGGCGCCGCGCGCACGCCTATGGGGAGTTTTCAGGGCGACTTCTCTAGCCTTGCCGCGCATGATCTGGGCGGTGCCGCTATCAAAGCAGCGGTAGAGCGCGCTGGGATTACGGGTGATGCGGTCAACGAGGTGCTGTTTGGCAACTGCCTGATGGCCGGCCAAGGCCAGGCGCCCGCGCGTCAAGCCGGTTTTAAAGGCGGTTTGCCGATCAGCGCAGGGGCGGTGACCTTGTCCAAAATGTGCGGCTCGGGTATGCGGGCAGCTATGTTTGGCCACGATATGTTGCAAGCTGGTAGCGCCGATGTGGTGGTGGCCGGTGGTATGGAGAGCATGAGCAATGCGCCTTATTTGCTGCAAAAAGCACGCGGCGGCTACCGCATCGGGCACGACCGCCTGATGGATCACATGATGCTTGACGGCCTGGAAGACGCTTACGAAGCCGGCCGTTCCATGGGCACCTTTGGCGAAGACTGCGCCGCCAAATACGGCTTCACCCGCGAGCATCAAGACCACTTCGCCATCACCAGCGTGAAGCGGGCGCAGGCGGCCACCCAGTCGGGGGCGTTTGCGGCTGAGATCACCCCGGTCACGGTCAAAGGCCGCGGCGGCGA
Organism: uncultured beta proteobacterium; assembly: GCA_903840825.1. Taxonomy (GTDB): domain Bacteria; phylum Pseudomonadota; class Gammaproteobacteria; order Burkholderiales; family Burkholderiaceae_C; genus Rhodoferax. The sequence goes on along the minus strand of CAIMHL010000449.1, from coordinate 974 downwards.
CACCGTCATCGCCACCGATGAAGCCCCCGGCAAAGTGAAGCTGGAGAAAATCCCGTCGCTCAAACCCGCGTTCAAAAAAGACGGCACCATCACCGCCGCCAGCAGCTCCAGCATCAGCGACGGCGCGGCCGCTTTGGTGATGATGCGTGCCTCTACCGCCGCCAAAATGGGCCTCAAGCCCTTGGCCAAAATTGTCAGCCACGCCGTGCATGCGCAAGAACCCAACTGGTTTGCCACCGCTCCCGTGGGCGCGGTGAACAAGGCGCTAGCCAAAGCTGGCTGGGCCGTGAAAGACGTGGATTTGTGGGAAGTGAACGAAGCCTTTGCCGTGGTGCCGATGGCACTGATGCACGATTTAAATTTGAGCCATGACATCGTCAACGTAAACGGTGGCGCTTGCGCTTTAGGCCACCCCATTGGCGCGTCCGGTGCCCGCATCATGGTCACGCTCATGTACGCGCTGCAGGCCCGAGGCCTCAAAAAAGGGGTGGCTACACTGTGCATTGGCGGTGGCGAAGGCACGGCTGTGGCGCTTGAAATGCTATAAATTAAATAGCTTCTTTAGCTATCTCTACGGGCCTTGCAGCCCGTTTTTTCATAAATTTGGCCAAACGGCCGCAGGAACGCCAGCATGCTACTTACCCCCGACCAGGAAATGATCCGTGACGCCGTGCGCGACTTTGCCCAAACCGAGTTGTGGCCGCACGCCGCCGAGTGGGACAAAGCGCACACTTTCCCCAAGGCTGCCCACCAGGGCTTAGCCGCGCTGGGCGCTTATGGTATTTGCGTGCCCGAAGAATTTGGCGGCGCCAATTTTGACTACCTCACTGTGGCGCTGGTGCTTGAAGAGATTGCCGCCGGAGATGGCGGCACCAGCACGGCCATTAGTGTGACCAACTGCCCGGTCAACGCTATTCTGATGTCTTTTGGCAATGCCGCCCAAAAGAAACAATGGCTCACCCCGCTGGCCCAAG
>CAIMHL010000448.1 GCA_903840825.1 uncultured beta proteobacterium | reverse complement strand
TGACGGTCACCGGCTCGATGTCAACCACCTCTTCCTGGGTCTGAATGCCGACCAGCAGCTCAGGGATATACAGCCGGCCCCAGAAGGCCGCGGCTCTATACCTGATCATCAAATCCGGGAGGGTTAGCCACTTGCTGCCCGACTTGGTGGCCCATCCTTCCTTTTTGGCCATCGCCATGGTGACAGTTGGGCCGCGGAGGTCATTGCCACTGGCCAGTTCAGTTGCCACACAGGTGCAGGCCAAAGAGTCACCCTGACCAGTCACGTCATACCGCAGCGGGCTGAAGCGGCCGCAGCCATTGATCAGGCCAATAATGAATTGACTGCTCCAACTAGGACGGCCGTGGATGATATGCAGGTTCTGCATAACCTGAAACGGGCTCATCCGCATCCGGTTTGCAATCTCCAAGGCGACCAGGCAGTTGGCGAACCCTTGTTGTCCTTGGAACTGCGGCGGGATCAGCGTGCTGCTGGCCAGGGCCTTCGCAATCCGTTGAGCGTCCTCAAATGCTTGGATGCCGGAGAACACCGAACCCGTGGGCTGGGTGGTGGTTAGTGCTGTGGTGTCAGTCATCAGTAGGTCTCGATCTCAGGTGGTTGTTGCATTGATCCATCCGGCCGCGGCATCATCCAGCCCGGCAGGCTGATCGGTTCGATCTGGTCGCTGTAGCCAGGCCACGCATCAGCCTGCTTGCAAGTGGCGAGCACATCCAAGTCGCGCGCGGCAGTCTCGGCGCCAATGGTCACAATCACTGGCGCCGCAGCATAGACGGCAACCGCAAACGGTGGCTTCTTTTCGACGCAGACGAACAGAAACTGCTCAGGTCGATTGCCAGTGGCAGCCTGCACCCCGTCGAGATACCAGCTGGCTTGCACGTGATACCTGAATGTCCCGATCGATTTGCGGAACCCTCCAAAACTGGCGTCTTCGGTTGTCTTCAGGTCAACGATCAACCGGCCGTCACTGGTCAGCCAGTCCGGTCGGCATTTGCAGGCCAGGCCCGTTGCCGGATCTGTCCACATGTGGGTGGTCTCGGCTTTGCCTTCCCAGTGCAGCAATGCCGCAGCAGCAGGATGCGCCCATACCGCTTCAGCCATTCGGCTGATCTGTGCGCGATCATCGGCCGCGATCAGCTCACGGTCGCCAGCTTCAGCCTCAAACTCGGCCCAGGCTTCCTTGCCGACCTTTGTGCGGCGATCAACCTGCGGCGCTGTTATGTAGCGCTCCTCAAACTGATCCTGCTCCAGGACCAGCGTGTGCAGCGCGGTGCCGATCCGCATCGCTGGCGTCGGTTCAGGCAGTTCGCGCTTTGGATCTATGTAGCGCGCCCAATAGTGCAGGGGACTGCGGGCCACCAGATCGAGGTGGCTTTTCGAGACCGCTGGGTGGGCGTGATATGCGGCGTTGTCCATGGCGTAGCGCGACAGCCCACATGGTATAGCATCAGCGCACACGCGGCAACACTTGGTCAAGCAGCAACCTGATAGCAGTGGCGCGGTTCATGCGGTCACCACGCCAAGAGTCAAGGCGCTGTAGCAGTTCCGGGCTTAGGCGTATGTGGGTCGGATGAGCAAGGCGCACAGCTTTACGCGGAAGGCTTGCACAGTGTAGCATCGGGTGCTACGGTTGCAAGGCAACTGCGACGGCTTGCATGAAAGGACGCGGCTCTACGGGCCAATTTGCAAATCTGGACTGTAAGTACAGCCATGAGATTCCTATTGGAGTGTTTTTGCCAAAAAACGGTCCGGTTCGAAGCACTATTACAGGCACCGACGTCGATGGCGTCAGAGAAGTCAGTGGAATAGTTGCTGTTTACGAAGCGAAGGCAGTTGGCGCTCAAGGGCAAAGCAGCGGCCAACACAGAGCCATGCGTGCCATGGGAGATTTTTTTATTGGCAGCAGATGGGTCTATGCAGATGTCAAAAATCCACCAAAAACTAAAGAAGAATCAATGGCCATAGCTCATGGCTATAAAAGAAACGCAACTCCATTTAGTGCCGTGATATGGGCAAACAAGTCAGAAGGCAATCAATGGCTGCGCCGCTACTTGTTTGATTGCGGTTTTGCGGTATCTTCCACGCAAAGCAATGGCCACTCAATACAATTTGATACTCCATATGAAAACTTGGCAACCCATGTATTCAGACCGACTAAACAATGGCTTGCCATAGCTTACATTCCTGATTATTACTATCTGTTCACCACTGGTGAATACTGTTACCCCAACTCCTTTTTCTTCTAATGTCTTACCAACTGATTTTGGCTGACCCGCCATGGACTTACAACTACAGCAAAGCTGATTCGGGAAGCGAAAAAGCCGGCAGGGGATGCGCCAACACTCAATACAACCTCTTGGACAATCGTCAAATCGCTCGTATGCCAATCAAGCAAATTGCAGACCCCAATGGATGTATTTTGTTTTTGTGGTCATCTGGAGCCTTACTGAAAGACTGCCTTTCTGTTCTAGAGGGCTGGGGGTTTGAATACGTAACTATGGCTGTGTGGACAAAACATTGCCGCGGAAACGTAAGTAAAGACAGGCTAGGCGTTGGCTACTGGTTTCGCAGTAACGCAGAACCTATTCTTGTTGGTCGCTTAGGCAAAAAACCTGCGACAAGAAGGACAAACTTCAGCAACCACATAACTGACAATCCTTGCGAAAATGAACAGCTTGACCTGCTAGGCCACATAAGAAGCGAGCAGCTTGGACATAGCAAAAAACCGGATACATTGCACAAGATTATTGAGCAGACATGGCCAGATTTAAAAAAGGCAGAGCTTTTTGCGAGAGAGGCTAGAGAGGGCTGGGATTGCTGGGGCGAAGAATGCCCTGAGTGTCCAGGAGAGTTGCTAAATGCCTTTGGCGGTTTGCGTTGGGAGCCTTGAACCTCCGCCCATATCAGCAGCAGGCCGTCGACGATCTGCGCACTGCGTTCCGCAATGGCGCTCAGGCTCCACTGCTGGTCGCCCCAACCGGCGCTGGCAAGACCGTTATCTTTTCAGCTATCGCCGCAGCAATCGCAGCCAAAGGGCGCAGTGGTCTGGTCTTGGTCCATCGCCGTGAACTGGTCACTCAAGCCAGCCGCAAACTGACCGAGGCAGGTGTGGCCCATGGCATCATCGCCGCCGGAATGGATGGTGCAAACGCATCAATTCAGGTCGCATCGGTGCAAACGCTCATCCGCCGACTGCACACGGTCACCGAGCCGCCCGACCTGATAATCATTGACGAGGCCCACCATGCCGCAGCTGGCAGCTGGCAGGCAATCATCAATCATTGGCCAGGCGTGTTGCGAATCGGAGTAACTGCCACGCCATGCAGGCTTGACGGCAAAGGTCTCGGCAACGTCTTCGACACGTTGATCGAAGGCCCATCGGTGCAGATGCTCACCTCAGCCGGTTACCTGTCACCTGCACGCATCTATGCACCCCCGATGGTTGCTGATCTGTCGGGACTGAAGCGCCGCGCTGGCGATTACGCCATCGACCAGGCTGCTGATGCCATGACCCGACCAACGGTGACTGGTGATGCGATCAAGCACTACCGCACACTGGCTGGCGATCAACAGGCGATCGCGTTCTGCTGCAACGTCAATCACGCCGTCTCGGTTTGGGACTCATTTGCAACAGTTGGTATCAGCTCTGAATTATTACTTGGTAATACTGCGGACCGTGATGCCGTAGTCAGTCGATTCGCCACTGGTGAAACTCGCATCCTGGTCACCGTTGACGTGGTGAGCGAGGGCTTCGACATCCCGGCAGCAGGTTGCGCCATCCTCCTCAGGCCTACTCAATCCTTGGGGCTATACCTACAACAAGTCGGTCGCGTACTTAGGCCAGCGCAAGGTAAGAAGCACGCCATCATCCTCGACCACGTTGGCAACGTCACCCGCCACGGCTGGCCGGATGATGTACGGCCATGGTCGCTAGAGCATGGTGCCCCGCGCGCATCAGGCCCGGCAGCCCCATCGGTTCGGACATGCCCCGAATGTTTTGCAGCGTTCAAGCCTGCGCCGATCTGCCCATGCTGTGGGGCAGCCTGCGCGGCACCACCTCGAGAGCTGAAGCAGGTGGCCGGTGAGTTGCAAGAACTCAAACGCGAGGGCATACGGCAGCGAGTCACGGAGCGGAAGAAAGCCCGCACTCTCGCCGATCTGCTTGCTGTAGCCAAAGACCGCGGCTACTCCCCGGGCTGGGCGCACCGGGTCCACAATGCGAGACAGCAACGCGCATGATTCAGTGGCCAACGCCGAGACCACGCTCCAGCAGCAGATCCGCCTGGCAATCGGCACCCACCCACAGACCAGACTATTCCGCAACCAAGTTGGCAGCCTCCCCGACCCCCGCACCGGCCGGCTCGTTACCTTTGGTCTGGCGCGCGGCAGTGCTGACCTGATCGGCTGGCGCACCATCACCGTGACCCCAGACATGGTGGGCACCCAGCTGGCCGTATTTACCAGCATCGAAGTCAAGACACCCACAGGTCGCATCAGGCCAGAGCAGCAGGCATGGCTTGCAACCGTCCAAGGCGCTGGTGGCATCGCTGGCGTGGCTCGATCTGTTACAGATGCGCAGCACATGCTCTCCAACCTGCCAACCTATCCCGTAAACTCTGACAGCCCACTAGGTCCTATGGATGACCACCCACCCACTGATCGCAGAACTCCAGAGCCTTCCTGATACATGGGCTCTCGTCGCCGTTGGAAATGACAAGCGTCCATATCAGCCCGAATGGCAGAAGAATCCCCTCACCAAAGACCAGCTAGCCGCTGAGATCCTTGCAGGTCGCGCCGTAGCAATCGGCGTCATCGCAGGCCCACAATCCGGTGGCCTTCTGTTTGTTGACCACGATGGCCTCGGCGCCTCCGAAGTACTCGAGCAAATCGGCGCACCCCTCCGCGAACTGCCCAAATCGTGGGCTGTCACCTCCGGTCGTGATGGCCGCCTTCAGATCATCTATCAGGTCCCCGAGCCGTTTTGGCCCACTATCAAGACCACCAAGCTCCGCAGCTCAATCAAAGGCGAACAACTTGAACTGCGCTGGGCTGGCTGTCAGTCGATCGTCGCAGGCGCCCACCCAATCACTGGCGCCTACCGTTGGCTAAAGGGCCGCTCACCTGCTGAGTTAGAAGCAGCTGATGCACCCTCCACGCTGCTCCAGCAGATGCAGCGCAAGCAACCTGAACCGGCTCCATTGATCCGCCTACCTGAAACTGACAGCACACGGGCGCGTGATTTTCTCGAACGCATCCCCGCAGCTGATGCTGATGACTATGACACCTGGGTGAAGGTCGGCATGGCGCTGCACAGCGCTGGTGATGACACTTTGCTCCAGGACTGGATTCGATGGTCGGCCATCTCAGGCAAGTTCGAGGCAGGCATCTGTGAAGCCAAATGGAAGACCTTCAACGCTTCATCTGGTGGCGTCAGCCTTGGCACCCTCGCTCACCTGGCAGGCCATGAGAAAAGCCGCCCGGCGCACACAACCGAACGACGTCAGAAGACTTCCCTACCAGCGCAACAGGAGACCCTTACACCGCGATCAGAAAAGCTCCTAAAGCTTGAGCCAGACGAGCTTCTATCCCTCCTCAGGCAACAGCTTGCCGATCGACTTCGCTGGAACATCTTCACCCAGACCATTGAGCTGGACCAAAAGCCCATCGAGCACATCGAGCACTTCTACCTACAGCTAGCCCAGCAGGGCGTCAAGGTCACCAAGGACCTTGCAGCTGATGCCGTGCACGTTGTTGCACTTGAGAACCCTCATGACCCTGTAAGGGAATACCTCGAGCACGTCGCTGACAATGTGCCGCCCGTTCCGATCGAAACACTGGCGACTGCATACCTGCGACCGACCGACCAGCCTGGCAGCCTCTACGACGCCATGCTCAAGGCAACGCTCATTGCAGCAGTCCGCCGCATCTTCGAGCCGGGTTGCAAGCATGACTCGGCCTGTGTCCTCATGGGACCCCAGGGTTGCGGTAAGTCCACCTTCTGGCGCAACCTCGGCGGCCTTTGGTTCAGTGATGCACTCCGCGACATCGGCAGCAAGGATGACCTGATGGTCCTACACCGCAGCTGGATGATGGAGTGGGCGGAGTTGGACCACATCACAGGCCGCAAGCACGCAGGACAGGTCAAGGCATTCCTCACCCAGCAGACCGACATGTTCCGCGCGCCCTATCAGCGCACCACTGAAGCATTTCCCAGGCGGTCAATCATCGTCGGCAGCACTAACCGCGACACTGGCTTCCTAGTTGATGACACTGGCAACCGTCGGTTCTGGGTCATCCCCGTCACTGCTGCACCACACATCCCAGTCGATGGGTTGCTACTCGAACGGGATGCCATCTGGTCTGCGGCGGTCATCGCATACCGAGCAGGTGAACCCAACCATCTCACCCGTGACCATGCCGAGCTGGTTGACCGGGAGAACGAGACCTACCTCGTCGACAGCCCATGGAAGGCGGCGATCCAAGAGTGGGTCAATGCCCCACGAAATGCTGGTCGTCCCATCACCAGCGAGCTGCTGTTGAGCGAGGCGATCAGCAAACCAGTAGAGCGCCAGGGGCGTGCAGACCAGATGCAGGTGGCGTCGATTCTGCGGGACTTGGGCTACGAAAAGAAGCGCGCATGGTTGGAAGGTAGGAACAAATGGGTGTTTGTCCTACCTTCGGCATGAGGTTGGCAGGAGCAAAACCCCCGCCCCGCAGGGCTTTTACTATCTTTACTAACCTTCTAACCTTTTATTTATTTATAAAGAGAGGGGAGAGGGTACAGGGAAAAAGGACCTATAAGGGCAACGTAGGCGAGGTCGGCAGGTTGACAGGTGCAGATCGCGCTCTTCTGAGGGGCTCCCGCCCTACCCTTGGCACATGGCAATCTCTCTTGAAATTGATCAAGCAGGGCTGCAACGGGCCTCGGCATGGTCACGCGCCGTGGCCAAACAATTACCCTTTGCAACCACCAATGCGCTAACAACCACAGCCTTCAGCGCACGTGATGCTTTCAAGGGCGAATCAAAGACCGTCTTCGACAAACCCACCACGTTCATCCAGAACGCATGGCGGGTGCAGAAGGCCACCAAGGCAACCCTCGCGGCCATCGTTTACCCAGAGGAGCGCAGGCGCCCCTACCTGAAGGCGAACATACGCGGTGGGGTAAGGGGTACCAAACCCTTCGAGGCGAAGCTTCTAGGCGCTGCTACAGGCCCCCTAGGGGGCAATACCCGCCTGGTCCCTGCGGTTGTCCGTCGCAATGCACAAGGCAATGTCAGCCTTGCCACGCTCAAGAAGATCACCAACAACATTGCAACGACTGGCAAGAACTCAGTGTTCATCGGCACGCCAAGCGGAGGCACACGTCCTCCTGGCATCTACCAACGCACACCAAAGGGTGGCCTATTGCCGTTGTTCGTTGCCGTAGACAAGGCAAGCTATGAGCGACGCTTCAGGATTGATGAGATTGGTGAAAAGATTGTGCGCCGCAGATTTAATCAATACCTAATGAGTTCACTAGAGAAAGCGTTGGCAACTGCGCGCTGATTATTTTGGGTCCTTCCACGCCATACTTTGCGGGTAATCGCAGAC
>CAIMHL010000447.1 GCA_903840825.1 uncultured beta proteobacterium | reverse complement strand
GAGCCAAACGACAGGACCGCTTTATGACCGGTTTCCTGCTCAAAGGCCTGTGCTATTTTTAACATGGGCGCATTGAAATTGGCGGCAACAGCGACGCTTACTTCTGCGGCGTGCACGGGCATCGACAGGCTCAACAAGGCGGCTAGAGCGACGATGATTCTGGACAAGGGGCGCCTCGCTGTTCGAAATTAGAATAGCGAGTCTATCACCGCTATCCCATTTCGGTATAGCGACATTTTTAAGCTCAGCCCCTATGAAAAACAAAAGTGCATTGCATTTCGCCCAAGCATTTGGGCATGAGGCGAGTGACAAACGACTCGACATCCTCAGACGCATTGGTGAGGTAGGGTCCATTTCAGAAGCCGCACGGAGCGCCAGTGTCAGTTACAAGGCGGCATGGCAAGCCTTGGAAACCTTGAGCAATTTGGCAGGCTCTCCTTTGGTGGAAAAAGCGGTGGGGGGCAGCGGCGGGGGCGGAGCCCGGCTGACGCAGGCCGGTGTGCAACTACTGGAAGCGGCAGATTTACTGGCCCAAGCGCGGGCCCAGGTGCTTTCCAAGCTAGAACAACGCAGCGGCAACACATTGAACCTCTCAGGCCTGATGGGGCTGGGACTGCGAACCAGTATGCGCAATCAGTTGCCGTGCCAGATCAAGGCCATCACTAAAAAACTGGGGACTGCGCGGGTACAACTTGAACTGGCCAATGGTGCAAGCTTGGTCTCAAAAATTACCACCGAAAGTGCTGAGCTTTTGGGACTGAAAGCGGGCATGTCGGCACTGGCGCTTTGCAAAGCAACCGCAGTGACCATCGGCGCCGAGCTACAAGGGGCCAATAGTCTCAACCTTGTCGGTGGCACCGTGCTGAACACAACACCGCTAACAGCAGGGGGCGAAATAGTCATGGCACTCATGCCCGGACTCAAGCTGATTGGTTTCTCTGCAGGAAAGGAGAAACTGATCGAGGGCCAACAGATTGTGGCCGCCGTGGATGAGTCGGCCCTTGTCATCGCAATTTCTGGCTAGCGTCAAAAAAATTAATAAACACTGATCAGACAAGAGAGATAGAACCCTAGATTTCGTAAAAATCGCCCTTGCTCTCAATTTTTGAGCACACCGCCTGACAGAGCTTGGCCACACGCTCGTCCACAATGCGGTAATGAATTTGGACGCCCTCGCGGCGTTTTCCCAAAATACCCGCCTGGTACAAAGTCGTCAGGTGCTGCGACATATTGGGCTGGGTGGTGTCAATTTTGCTCAGCAAATAGCTCACATTTTTCTCCCCATCACTCAAGCAATTAAGAATTTTCAAGCGCATGGGTGCCGACATAATGCGAAACAATTCGGCCGCCATGTCAAACACGTCATCCGACTTGTTCGAGGGCGACGCTGAAGGATTAACGGGCAAATTGGACATAGTGAGGCGGGGTCAAAAAGTGAGCTGATTCATCAGTCATAAATAATACATCTGAACCATAAAATCCAGACCTTGGGAGTGCAAAAGCAGGGTGAAAGCCTTGTACGTCATACAGGCTTGGCACCCTGCGCTTAATGTGCATTAAATACGCCGCTCAGCAACTCGGGCAAGCGCGCCGCGCTCATTTTGAACCCACACGCCTGAGCATGGCCCCCGCCGCCCAAACTCTCGGCCAGGGGAATGCAGTCAAAACCGCGTTGCGAGCGAAAGCCGCCTTTCACCACACCGGTTTTGTCAATGCTCCACATCAGCGCAAAGGTGCCGCTTTTTTTGGACAGCATCTCGCCAACCAGGCTGTGAAAGATACCCGGCGCATTGAGCATCAGGCCGCTCACCCCGTTCATCACCAGCGGCTGCGCGCCCTCGGCAATGAGGGTGGCGAGCTTGGTGAATTTCTCATCCATCGCCGTGCCCCGCGCCACAAAGCTGGCCAGCGCCTCGGGGCTAAAGGCGGCAATGGCGCTCCAGCGCTCAAACTCAAAGGGCTCCATGTCCAGCGCGGCCAAAAAGCCGGGGCTCTCGGGGTATTGCCACACCCAAATGTCGCGGTCTTCCACAAAACGCACCAGGTCGGGCACCGTTTGCTCCGGGTGAAAAAACTCCCAAGCCAGGCGCGCGCCCGACTTATCCATATCAAAATGCACCACCCCACAGCGGCAGGCAAAGCCCGTGAGCTTCTCAGCGGCACTCTTGTGGTGGTCCAGCATGATCAGTTGGGCCGCCACTTCTTCAATGCCGCGCAAAATCTCGACGGCAAAAGAAAAATCAAGAATGTAGACGGCGCGCCCTGCCAAGGCGGGCAAATCGGCCAGAGATTTCACATCGCCGTGGTCCAGCCCCAAAAACTCAGCCTTGCCTTCGTAATAGTGCCAAGCCGCCAGCGCCGCCGCGAAACCGTCCGGGCAGTTGCGCCCGTGGTAAATGATGAGCGGCTGAGGGTCGTTTTTGCTGGGTTTAACGAGCAAGCTTAGAGGAAGAATAGTTTTCATCAGGTGTTTAATCAGGTTTGACCTAGTATGCTACGCTATAAATTAAGTAGCTGCTTAAGCACAACTAGCGTGCTTTAAATGCCAATTAGATGATAAATACAATACTAACCATGAATCAACAAGAAACGCCCCCATTTTTCACCGCCTACATTGAGCCCGAAGGCCAGGTCGACGCCTGGACTAATCAGCCGCTGCTGGTCTCACTAGAGCAAGGCGGCATCGACTGGCCCAGCTCTTGCCGCAACGGCACTTGCCGCACCTGCATTGGCCAACTCAGCAGCGGCCAGGTGCGCTATGAGATTGAGTGGCCGGGCTTAAGCGCCGAGGAGAAGTTGGAGGGCTGCATCCTGCCCTGCGTGGCGTTTCCCTGCTCTGACCTGACTTTGAAGGTTTATTGAAGCCGAGACGATGTGACGCAAGTCAACCCGTTTGGACAGCCCTCCAAGAGGCCGTAAAGCTACGCCAGCGCCGTGTCAATCAGTCGCACATCCAGCGCAGCCACCTTTGAAAAACCTGCGTCGGCTGTTACAAAGATAACGCTTCCCGACAAAGACAAGGCACAAGCGGCCTGCAAGGCATCGGGGGTTTTAAGCCCGTGTTGCACCCGGAGCCCGGTGGCGAGGTCGACCACCACGGGGTTGAGTTCAACGATGTGAACCGCTCCAAAAAAATCGTCATACCTTTTAAGCACAGCGGCATTGCCTTCGCGCAAAGGCTTGACCCTGCACTCCAACACTGAAAGCCTGGACACCGCCAGTACCAGCAAGGGCTGCTCAGCGGTCAGTTGCGCAATGAGCTTTTGGGTGGCGGAGCGAAACTGCGGCGCTCCCTCAAAGCGGTAAATCAGCGCGCAAGCGTCCAAAAACAAAATCACCGCTCGACCCAGCCATCATTCAGGCTGGCCAAGCGTGTTTTGAGCTGCTCAGCATCGAGCCCATTGGGGTCAGCATCGTCGCCCAGCAGCATGCTCAAACCCGTGTTGGTCACCGCAGGCGTGTTGCGCTGCGCCTGCGCGACCAAGGCCGCATAGTCCGCCGGGCTCAGCAGCACAGCGCTGGGCCGGTTGCGCTTCATTAAATGGACCGGCCCATGGGCCAGTGCCGCATCCAACACCGCAAAACCACTGCGCTTGATCTCTGCCACCGTCACGATATTCATAAACACTCCTTTTACGGTACCGATAAGAGTGCTATTTTACGGAATTTAAACCAAACGGGCAATTGGGTTGCACTCCTCACCAGCTAGACAAGGGCCAGACTTGGTTTGCCCCGTCTCAGTTGACGTCTCGCGAGTTGGGGCGCGGAATCTTTTTGAACCTGATTTTTCGGTCCAGCTCGATCGCGTCTTTTTTCACCTGGCGCTCGGCGTCGAGCTGTTGGCCTGCCGCCAGCCAACCGGCAAACTCGGCCGGGGTCTCTAGGGTGATGCGGCCCATCACGGCATGGCGGAAGTCATAAATTGTGATCTCACCGGCCTTTTGCATGTTCACCCGCTTGCCACCCAGCAAAGCGCCGCGCTTGCGGCCAATGGCCTCTAGCAGCACTTCGTCGGTCATCTCGGCCACGCCTTCTAGTTTGAAGCGGCCCTCAAGCAGCTTGGGGTAGTTCTTTTTCAGGTAGTCCAGCAGCTCTAGCGCCACTTCTTCTTCGCTGAAGGCATTGCGGCCAATGGCGCCGCTGGCGGCTAGGTTGTAGCCGCTTTTGGCCACAATGATGCGCGGCCACAGCACGCCGGGCGTGTCGTACAAATAGAAGTCATCGGCCAGCGAGATGCGCTGCTCTATCTTGGTAATGCCCGCCTCGTCGCCGGTTTTGGTGGCGCGCTTGCCCGTCAGGGTGTTGATCAAGGTGGACTTGCCGACGTTGGGGATGCCGCAAATCAGCACCCGCATCGGCTTGACGTTGCCGCCCCGGTGCGGCGCCAACTCGAAGCAGGCCTTGGCCAGCGCCTTGGCAGGCGCGGTCACGCTGGCATCCAGCCCGATGGCCTTTGTGCCGGGCATGGCGTTGTAGTGCGCCAGCCACTCAACGGTGCGCACAGGGTCGGCCAGGTCTTGCTTGTTGAGCACTTTGAGCGCGGGCTTGCCAGCAGTCAGCTCGGCCAGCATCGGGTTGGCGCTGGAGCCGGGTAGGCGCGCGTCCAGCAACTCAATGACCACATCAATGTTTTTGATGCGCTCACCGATTGCTTTTTTGGTCAGGTGCATGTGCCCTGGAAACCACTGAATAGCCATTTATTAATCCTTTTGCCGACTGTATTTTTTTTCTTTGCTAGTGTCTTGGTAGCAAAAAATGAGGTGTTTGGGGGGCGTGCAGATTCTTCTTTATAAAATACAAGCCATCGCAAGCCACCTTTTCGGGATATTTCAATGACTCAAAACGCTCAAGTAATTCAACAGCCACAGCCCCCTGCGGCGCAGTTGATTTTACTGTTTCACGGCGTGGGCTCCAACGCCGCGTCCATGCGGCCCTTGGGCGAGCGCTTGGCGGCCCAGTTTCCATCGGCCATGGTGGTGTCGGTTACGGCTTACCAGCCCTCAGACATCTCGGATGGTTTTCAGTGGTTTTCAGTGCAAGGTATCACGGAAGAAAACCGGGACGCACGCATCGCCCAGGCCCTGCCCGCCTTTGAGGCCTGCGTGGCGCAATGGCAGCAAGTAGCCGGCGTGGACGCCTCGGCTACTGCCCTCATTGGATTTTCTCAAGGCGCCATCATGGCGCTGGAGTCCAGCAAGTTACCAACGCCCATCGCCTCGCGGGTGTTTGCTTTGAGTGGGCGCTTTGCCACCCTGCCCGACACCGCCACCGACCAAATCACTATTCACTTCTTGCACGGCAAGGCTGATACGGTCATACCTTACGGCTTTGCGGTCGAGGCGGCCCACCATTTGGTGGATTTGGGTGGCGACGTGACCGCCGAAGTGCTGCCCTTTATTGGCCACGAGGTGCATGAAGAGTTCATCGAGGCCGTCATCCACAAACTCACCACCCACCTGCCTAAGCGCCTGTGGGCTGAAGCCATGAAAGCCGCTAGCCAGGGGCAATGCTAAACGCTAAACGCCAAGCTTAGACATCCCGACAGCGGGGCGGCTCTGAGCCTTATTGCGCCAGCCGTCCCAGCTTGCGCATTTGTTCTTGCAGTTTGAAAACCCCGTCTTCGTCGAGTTTGTCCACCTGGCCAATCAGCGTCTCGTGCACCGGCGACATGCCAACAAAGCCCAGCACATTGCGCTCCAGAGATTTCACACTGTGAGCGCGAAAGTACCAGCGGTACAAAAGCGCGGGCATGCCCATCGTCACCACTACGCGGGCCGAGCGGCCTGTGAGGCCTTTTTGACCATAAGGGTTGTCGCCAACGGCTTTAAAGGCAAAGCCCGGTCGGGCCACTTGCTCTAAAAAACCCTTCAGCAAAGCCGGCATGTCGCCCAACCACAGCGGGAAAAAAATTACCAGGTGCTGCGCCCAAATGATGTCTTCTTGCACGGGCTTGAGGGTCTCTGGCAAAGTGTCGGTCGCCTGCCACGCCTGCTCGCTGCGCAACAGGGGAAAGTCCAATCTGGCGACTGAGATTTGTCGCACATGGTGCCCGGCAGACGCTGCGCCTTGGGCATAGGCTTCCTCAAGGGTGTGGCACAAATGGGACGTCACCGCATCGGGGTGGCCCTGTATAAGAAGAATTCGTTGAGCGTCCATGGCGCACCTCTTTGGGTAAACGCTCAGACTACAAGCACGCGGCCTTGTGGTGTTTGACGGGCCGCAAGCTAAGAGCCGCAACGCCTTGTACCGAGCCCGCTTATTCCGACACCCTACCCCGCATTGCCTTGGTCTCGGAGCGCTGCGACTTGGTGGCACGGGTGCGCTGTTTGGAGCCGTAGCTGGGTTTGGTGGCCCGCCGGTTTTTAGGTGGACGTGCCACGCTGTTAACCAACTCGCTCAGGCGGGCCAGCGCGTCAAGCTTGTTCATCTCTTGTGTGCGGTGCTGCTGCGCTTTGATGATGAGCACACCTTCTTTGGTGATGCGGCTGTCGCTTAGGCACAGCAGGCGCTCTTTCACGTCGTCAGGCAGCGAGGAGGCCATGATGTCAAAGCGCAAATGAATGGCGCTAGACACCTTATTGACATTCTGCCCCCCAGCCCCCTGCGCCCGAATAGCCGACAGCTCGACCTCGTCTTCGTTAATTTGCAGCAAGGGTTGGGTGGGCTCGGACATGGCGGGAAGTATCTGCGATTTTTTAAAATCCACAGGTCGGCTGCGTCAAAGGATGGCCTTCTGTGTTTTTCACTCTGGGAAGTGCTTGCGTAGCTGATTGGGGGTCGGATCCCAATTCAGGACAAAAACCTCATCGGTAGAAACAACCTTGATCGAAATTGGGCTCCGATCCCCAATCAGCGGCCCGGCGGCAAAACCCTTCAGCTACGACTTATTCAACAAGTCTCGCGCTTCGGCAACGAAGCATCGCGCTCCGGCTATGGCGGGTTGGGGGTCAGAGCCCAATTTCGTACTTGTTGGAGACTCGCCGGAAATAATCTTGTCCTGAATTGGGATCTGACCCCCAAGCCTTTCCCCGGTTTTTCGAATCCCAAGCATTTCCCCTGCTCTGCGACTACGTTTCCTCGTCATTGCGAGCGAAGCGCGGCAATCCATCTCCACTCAACGTACATGATGATAATATACAGCTATGTTCATCCCCAATGAAATTTCAGGCTTCGAGTGGGATGAGGGGAACTCTAGAAAGAACGACAAACACGGTGTCACCATGGCCGAAGCGGAGCAAGTTTTTTTCAATGCACCCTTGTTGCTTTTGGAGGATAGCGGTCACAGTCAGCAAGAGATCAGAATTCATGCCTTGGGTAAAACTGATGATGCCCGAGCCCTTCACATCACCCTGACCCTGCGTAACTCCGGTCAGTTGATCCGGGTCATTTCAGCTCGGGATATGCATCGAAAAGAGAGGGTCATTTATGAGCAAGCCACTTAAAGCCATTCCAAAGTTCGCCAAAGAAGCGCAGGAGCGCGCCTACTGGGAGTCGCAAGATTCAGTGCCGCACCTGGACTGGTCGCAGGCAAAAAAGGTAAGTCTGCCGAACTTGAAGCCGAGCACCCGAACGATTTCTCTGCGGCTACCGCAGCATTTGCTGGACTCCATCAAGGTCGCCGCCAACGCGCGCGACGTCCCTTATCAATCCCTGATCAAGGTGTGGCTGCAAGAGAAGTTGCACAGCTAAACATCAAGCACGCAGTTGGCGAATCTGAATTCATTGCCTGTGTGACATAGCTGATTAGGGGTCGGATCCCAATTCAGGACAAAAACTTCATCGGTATAAACAACCTTGATCGAAATTGGGCTCCGACCCCCAATCAGCGGCCCGGCGGTGAAACTCTGCAACTACGACTTGCGCATGAAGCAGTGCGCTCCGGCAAGGCGGGTTAGGGGTCAGAGCCCAATTTCGTACTTGCTGACGACTCGCCGGAAAAAGAGTTGTCCTGAATTGGGATCTGACCCCCAAGCCTTTCCCCGGCTCTTTCACTCGACGATGGATTGCCGCGCTTCGCTGGCAAGGACGGAGGCGGACAACTCAGTCACAACGACTTCTGGCTCATTCCCCGGCTCCGCCACATAACGCGCCACAAACGCCCCCACGGCGCTCTCGGGCAGGGGTAACCACACCACATGGCCGCTGCCGGGGGCAACCGTTATAGCTTGGGCGTCGGCGGTTTCCATGTGGGTGAGTTGCACGTTGTGGTTGCCGCTGGGGTGGATGATTTCCAACCAGTCGCCTACGGCAAAACGGTTTTTTACGGTGACCTCGGCCAGCCCGCGTGCGGCGTCAAACGAGCGGACATCGCCCACACACAGGCTGCGGCCTGATTCGGAATAGCCACGCAAATAATTTTGCGTGGACTCGGGCATGTGGCGCTGGAAAAAGCCTGAATCAGGTGATGGCGAGTGCAAGTTCTGGCTTAGTCCGGTGCAGCTAGCTAAAAAAACCGGGGCATGAGTGCGGTCGATATTCGCAAAATCGAGCGTTTGGTTTATGAATACCAAGCCTTTTTATTGGAGAAATACGATGATTTTCAATCAGAATGAGTTCGAATTTGTAGCGACAAGGGCTTGGGTAACTAACCGTATCGTGTGCATGGAGTTGACGGACGGACGCCTCATAGGGTTTCCTGCTGCCAGATTTAACCGATTGGCACAGGCAACAGATGAACAATTAGCTGAAGTGACCCTACGTCTTGGTGGATCGACCCTACGGTGGGAGTCGTTGGACGAAGACAACACGGTGACGGGTGCCGCACTGGGCAGGTTTCAAGCCCTGTTACCACAAGCAGCGTAACCCGCCATTGCGACGGCAACTTGCTAATACTTTAGCGCCGTCGTCTTGCCCCAAAACACGCGGTAGGCAAACACCGTGTAGCCCACGATGACCGGCAGCACCACTACCACGCCATAAAAGATCACCATCAGCGCCTCGGGCGAGCTGGCGGCTTGCCAGATGGTGAGGCGGTCCACCACCAGCCACGGAAACAGGCTGTAAGCCAAGCCATAAAACGCCAATAAAAACACCCCTACCGTGCTGGCAAATGGCACGGCCGCACCGTACTGGTTGCCCTGCGCCAAGCGGGTGGGCAGGCGGGCCAGGCTGCGTGCCATCATCCAAAACAGCGCCACCGTGACCAACGGGATGGGCAGCAGCAGTATCAGATTAGGAAAGCTAAACCACTTCTCAAAAATACGTGGGCTCACCAGCGGCGTCATTAAAGAGATCGCCGCCACACCCGCTGCGGTCAGCCACAAACTGCCCCGCGCCCAAGCCACGGCTTTGAGCTGCAGCGGGCCTTCGGTTTTCATGATCAACCAGCCGGCGCCCAGCAAACAATAAGCCGCCACCAGACACAGGCCAATCAAGCCGCTAAACAGCTGGTTCCACAATCCCGGCTTAAAGCCCGTGATCAAGCCGCCCAACATAAACCCCTGCGACCAGCCCGCCAAGAGCGAGCCCGCGTAAAAAGCACGGTCCCACAGTGGCTTGAGTTCCGCGCGGGCTTTCACCCGAAAGTCAAAGGCCACGCCGCGCAGCATCAAGGCAATGAGCATCAGCGCCACTGGCAAATACAAGTCGCCCAAAATCACGCCATGCGCTGCCGGAAAAGCCACCAGCAACACGCCCACGCCCAGCACCAGCCAGGTCTCGTTGGCGTCCCAAAAGGGGCCAATGCTCGAAATCATCGTGTCTTTTTGCGCCTCGCTGTCAGCGCGCCGCAGCAGCACGCCCACGCCCAGGTCGTAGCCATCCAAAATGACATAGGCCAGCATGGCCAGCGCCATCACCAAGGCAAACACCAGCGGCAGCCAGCCAGCGGGCTGGGTCAGGTCGGGGGTTAACTCAAGCATGAACGGCTCCTTTAGCGGCTTTTTTGGCCAGATGAAACACCACGCTTACATAAGCACCCAACAGCGCCACATAGAGCGTGAGGTACAGCACCAGCGTGGCCAAAATGTTGGACGCAGGCACTTTTGAAGCCGCTTGCGCTGCGGTGAGCACCCCGG
>CAIMHL010000446.1 GCA_903840825.1 uncultured beta proteobacterium | reverse complement strand
CATGGTGACGGCGGCAAGCAATTGGGGAAATGAAGCGCGCTGCCCGATGTGCTGGCAAGCCAATTGCGCAATAAGCATCAGGGCCTGCAGCTTGCCTGCCTGGCGCTCTGCGCGGTCTTGCGTATGCCATTGCAAATGCACAATGCCCAAGCGTGCTTTGGAGAGTTCCGTAGCAGTGGGTGCAGGAACATCGGCGGGTTCAAGTGGCAAAGTCTGGTGCAGAATCAGCACCATGTGCCACAGCTTTCGGTAGCCGTGGCCGGTATGGTGAGCAGCCAGATTGAACCACCCTTGCGGGCTGTACCAGGGGGTGAGGGCGGCGTTGCGTGGGGCGTGCCAATGGTTCTGGGCGGCAGTCATCAGGACGTGGTCAGGTGTCAGAGTGCATAGCGTTTTTGCACCAGTTGTTTGAGTGCCCGGTAGGCTTGGCTTGCCAGCGGTTGAGCAGGAGTTTTCAGCCGCAGCGTGCCCGACAAACCGTGCAAGACCGTCAAACCCCGACGTTGCTCGGCGGGTATTTCGCTTTGCAATAGAAAAAAGCTCTCCACTGCTTTGGTACCAGTAGGTTCCTGGGTGTTCACAGCGATGTCGCCACCACCCTGCCAGCCCAATGCCGTTGACGGCAGTTTGTCGCTTTGAAATGGAATGATGCTCACCTGAGGCAGCGCGAGCGGTGCATCGGCCTGCCCGTTCAGGCGCAGTTCGACCTGACGAAAGTTGTTCTGAAACATGATGTCGGCTTGCTCTTGAGGCATGACCGCCACAAAGCGGAAGCTGCTGGCGTCAACCACTTCGCCCAAGGTCTGACCGCGTTGCATCCAGGTGCCCAGCTGTTCGTGCAGGTCGGGCGCTACCCATTCGCCATTTTGGCTAGCGCGCACCTGCAGTTGTTGCTGCTGTTCTTGGAGGTTAAGCCGGCGCAGTTCCAGGGCCTCGGCTTTGTCCTGCAGCGCAGACAGGTCTTGGCTGGCTCTGTGCAGGGCTTGCCGGATCTGGGCCTCGGTTTCTATTTGGCCCGATTCTGTTAGGCGGATGTCTGCAGCCAGGTCTGGGTTAGAAAAAATGGCAAGTAATTGTCCAGCCTGTACTTTCTCACCATGCTGGACCAGGAGCTGATCGAGTTGGCCCGCAGTTTGCGCATAGACATTGCTGGCATGGTTTGCCTTGACGATGCCGTTAGCACGGGTGGCATCGGGGAAAGGCACGACAGCCAGCAGCAAAAAAAGCACCAGTCCTATGCTCCCCACCACGGTGACTGCGCGCTGCCGGTTGCCTTGGGTTGCCGCGCCGCGCAGGTGTTTAGCCAGCTGGTAAATCGGGGCTAACAGGCGGCTGTAAACGGTCATGGCCAACACCAGAAGACCCAATGGCAGCCATTGGTCCATCAAAAAAAGCGAAATACCGAGCGTGATCAGTATCAGGTAGAGAAAACTAAGAAGACCGTAGAGCGTTAGCCAAACCCATTCCTTGCGGTCTGCGGCCTTGCTTTGCGCCGACACGGTGCCGAGCAGGTAACGGTCGCCGAAATACTTCCACTGCTGCTGGCCTTTTTGATAAAGGTTGGGTATTTCGGCGAAGTCGCTGAGCATGTAATAGGCGTCAAAGCGAAGGAGTGGGTTTCCGTTGAATAGGATGCTTGAGACCGAGCCGATCAGCATCACATTAAATGCCAGGCTGTGTGTCAGGCCCGGT
The DNA here is from genome assembly GCA_903840825.1 of uncultured beta proteobacterium. Taxonomy (GTDB): domain Bacteria; phylum Pseudomonadota; class Gammaproteobacteria; order Burkholderiales; family Burkholderiaceae_C; genus Rhodoferax. Next base: position 2,124 of record CAIMHL010000446.1, on the reverse strand, counting down.
GCTGTGTGAGCCCACACCAGCGCGCCGGCGGCAGCAAAAAAGAATTCGACGGCCATGCCTGCAAAGCTGGCGTAAATGCGGTGCCAGCGGTTGGCAAAGCCCCAACTACTTGAGGCGTCGACATAGGGCAGCGGGGTAAAAAGTAAAAACATCACCCCCACAGTACGCACTTCGCCGCCAAAGCGTTTGCAAACAAATGCGTGTCCTGCTTCGTGAAACAATTTAAGCCCCGCAGTGCACACATAAAGCCAGGGACGGTTGCTGATAGATAAAACGCCCTGGCTTTGGTCGAGCAGTGCCGCCCGGTTTTCAAATGCAGTCCAGACACCCCATAACAGGGTCAGGCTCCAGATCCAGAATGCGCCCCAACCGGTGAGCAACATGATCAGTGGCCGGATACGATCGAGCATCTGGTTGGGGTTGAATAGCGGGATGCGCAAGAACAGGAATGAGGCGACCTTGCCCATCAGCTCCTTGTTTTTTTGCGCCTTGTAGCGCTTTACTATGGCATCGTTGTCAGATTGCTGCAGCGAATACAGCAGGTTTGACATGTGCAGTTGCGACAACAACTGAATCACTTCTTCCCGGCTGGGCGCATCGTGCGGATGGTTGTTGACAAAATCTTCCCAAACTTCCTCGACGGTTTTGTCAGGCTGCAAGCTCTGAATGAAGCGGCAGGCCTGCACTGATGCGCGGAAATAGCGTTGGGTATAGGGGTCTTGGAGCACATACCAAGTGCGCCCACGAAACTGTTGGGTACCGATTTCTACGCTGGGCAGTAGTGCCACGCTCAGGCCAGACACCCGAAACCATGAGTCGCTGAAGATGGTGGTTGCCATGTCAAATGTGCCCCAAGCCAATCAGAGCGTGAGCTACCACCATAGCAGCAAACGCAGTCGGTCCACCACCCGGTGGCTAAGTACCCAGGCTACGTTTTTGTCGCCTACGTCAATACGTGCCAGACCGGTCATACCCGGGCGCCACCAAGGCTGCGGGGCTTCCAGCAATTCGGCCTTGATCATGAACTGATTGCCTTCCTGACCCTTGACCTGTGCCACCGGTATGACCGAGCTCACACGGATTGGTATATTGTGCGAAGGGTGGCTCAGTAAAGACACTTCACCTCTGGCTTGCGGTTGGATGTGGCGCATTTCTTTTTCGGACACCATCAGGGTGATGTACAGGCCCTCGACCTTGGCGATACGGAAAATACGGTCGCCTTTTTTTACGGGAGCTCCCACCAGGTCTTTTTTCTCACCCTCAACAATCACGCCTTCAAATGGGGCTGTGCTACTGGCCTGTGTCAGATAGCCGTCGATGCGTTCTGCCTTGGCCAGTGCCTGATCTAGTCGGGCATTGGCGATTTCGGTTTCTGCCAGTTGGCCTTCAGCGCGGAATTTGTTGATTTCGGTGTTGGTCTTGCTGATCTCGGCGCTGAGCTCATTGCGCTGCTGCGTGAGGTCGCGTGTGTCAAGGGTCATGAGTAAGCTGCCAACTTTCACCAGATCGCCTGCAGTGGCATGGACTTGATCGATGCGGCCGTCAAATTGGGCACTGATCAGGCGAGTGGCATCAGTGTTGAGCTGGGCGCTAGCGTCAATCCGGTAGTGCCAGCTGCCTAATGCGAGGTACAACACCAGCAGCATCAGCAGCGCGCCCGATAACTTGAGCAGCGGGTGCTCCGGGCCAAATAGCCGCTCTGCAGCGCTTTGCATGCGCTGGCTTGTGCGGCGTTTAAGGCTGAGCGACTGCCCGCGCAAGTCGCTCATGCGCGGCTGAATCAATTCCAGCGCCAATTGCAATATGTTCAGGCTACGGGGTTCTTCCCCCGGCGCAAATGCCAGCAGCAGCACCGCCTGGGTCTTGCCTTGGGCATCCGGCACGGGAAGCAGCGCGATGCGTTCTGCACCCAGGTCCTGCGCCAGACTTGTCAGTGCGTCGATGTCATGCAGCGTATCGTCGCTCGATGGCCACCAAACCTCGCTCCCCTGGATCACTGCGGGCAGCAGTGCCAACTCTCTGCGCTGGGTTTGTGAGGCATTGCGCTCAAAACGGTCAAGGTGGCTGATTGCCACCACCTCCAGTTGGCCCTTGTCGACCCAGCCCAGGCTGGCGTGTAGCAAT
>CAIMHL010000445.1 GCA_903840825.1 uncultured beta proteobacterium | reverse complement strand
AGTCATGGGGGTCCTTTGGGTGGTTTTGAAGGGTGAATATTCAGTGTCGCAGAATATTTGATGGGGAAAGGAATCAAGAGTCGCCCATGCACGCCTGGCGCCGCTGATTGGGGGGCAGTGGATTGCCGCGCTTCGCTCGCAATGACGAGACTAGGTGCCCCCGTTGGAGCGGCGCCCTCGCCGCGAAGGGCTTCGCCAGCTATTGACTCGTCAACTCTCGCTGACACGTTGGCTGAATTGAGGGGCATTCGCGGCGAGGGCGCCGCTCCAACTCGCAGACATGAGAAAGGACACGCCGGGCTGTCCTAGTCAAATATGCCATTTTTGCGTACAATTAAAGCCAATTGGCATAAAAAGGTTTCCCATGAACACAGCAACATTTAAAAATGAAGCCCTAAATGGCTTATCAGCCGCATCAGTTTTGGGCGGTGAGCCTGTGTTGCACGCCTTGCCGCGCTCCGTACTTGAATGGATTGCGCTGGTGCGCCAGGGCATTTCATCCGGTGCGGTAGATGCTGTTGTGCGGGTACTGGGTATTGGTCAATCCGAGCTATCACGGGCGCTGGATATTCCTGAACGCACGCTCGCAAGGCGCAAAAAGGAAGGCGTTTTAAGCCCCGATGAATCAGGAAAAATGGTGCGTTTGGCTCAGGTGATTGAGCGTGCGGCCGTGGTGTTTGAGGACGACCGTGCCGCCATGAGCTGGCTTAAATGCCCCAATGCGGCTTTGGGCGGCAACACACCGCTGTCGCTTTTGGACACCGAGCTAGGCTCAACGGCCGTCATGAACACCTTGGGACGCATTGAACACGGCGTATTTGCCTGATGAAAGTCAAGAGCCCTGTGTGGCGCATCACCACCCGCCGTTTTGCGGACCAGGCCTTTTCTGGCGAAGGGGCACGGCTGTTTGGGGGTCGATGGAATCGGGCGGGCCAGTCTGTGATCTACACCGCTGAAAGCCGATCCCTGGCCATGCTGGAAATATTAGTGCAAGACGAGCCATTACGTGCGCACTATGTGTTGATACCAGCCCACCTGCCCGAGAACATCAGCCTGGAGACTTTGGCTACAGATGACTTACCTGAGGATTGGCGAACCCACGCGGGTCGCGAAACCTTGCAGACACTTGGCGGCGAGTGGCTAAGACAGTCACGCAGTTGTGTGCTGGCCGTGCCCAGCGCGGTGATCCCTGCAGAACTCAACTTTTTGATCAATCCCTTGCATCCCGATTTCAAACACATCACGTTGGGTGAGCCCGAGACGCTGAACACAGATATGCGCTTGCGCTGATGGTGCAAGTGATTGATTGGGCCTGCTTTTCCCCGTCTCTGCCCCCGTCACTGCGAGCGTAGCGCGGCAGTCCATCTGACCCGGCCAAACCCTTGTCCATTAAGAAAACCCACAAACTCAAAATACTGTACAGTCTGTACTTTTAAGGAGATCACGATGCCAACCATTGCTAACTATGGGCTAGAGCAAGCGCGCATTCAGTTGCCGAGCATCGCAGCGAATGCCCATGCGGGGGTTCGGAGCATCATCACCAAGCATGGCAAACCTTACGCTGCCATCGTGCCTATTCAAGACCTCCCAAATCCCAGCAATGAGGCTGATTTGGCTGCGGGTATCTTGTCTTTGCAAGGCACAGGTCGGGGATTGTGGGGTGCAGACGTGGGCCAAACGTTGGCTGACTTGCGCGACGAATGGGGTGCGAATTAAATGAACATCAAGGCACCGCGACTTTGGGCCGACTTGCCCAAGGGAGCCACGGTGATGGTGGACACGGCGCCCTTCATTTATGTGCTGGAGTCGCACCCCCAATTTGCTGCCCAATTTTTGGGCTTGTTTGAGGCAGCGGCGCAAGGCGATGTGACCATCGCTCTCTCGACTATCACGCTGGCAGAAATTTTGACGGGCCCTTTCAAGGCGGGGCAAACGGCGCTTGCCAAGCGCTATGAAAAAAGTCTCTGCCACTACAACATGGTGCCCGTTTCAACGCCGATTGCCGTGCTGGCTGCGCAATTGCGGGCAGAGTACCGCCTCAAGCTGCCCGACGCCCTTCAATTGGCCACCGCGCTGGACATCAATGCAACGGCCTTTGTCACGCACGACCGCGATTTTTCAGCCGTCACCGGCGTCACTATTTTGATGGGCGACCCAATCGCCCCACCAAGACCCACCCTCAACTTGGGATAATCCAAAGCCATTAAACACCCGCCCAGAAAACGCTTCCACACCTTTACCCATGCCCTCTTCCATACCCATACCCAAAGCAAGACCCACCAGTGCCGCACCCAAGCGGCCTATTGGCGTGTTTGACAGCGGCGTGGGGGGCTTGAGCGTGCTCAAAGCGCTGCGGGCTGAGTTGCCGTTTGAAGACTTTGTGTACGTCTCGGACAGTGGGCACGCGCCCTATGGGGAGCGCGATGATTGTTTTGTCATTGAGCGCGCTAAGCTGATCACCCAGTATTTACTGGCGCAGCACCAGATCAAGGCGCTGGTGATGGCGTGCAACACTGCCACGGCGGCCACTATTCATTTGCTGCGCGCCCAGCACCCCTCGCTGCCCATCATCGGCGTGGAACCTGCACTCAAACCAGCACTGGCCCTGAGCAAAACACGGCGCATTGGGGTGATGGCCACGCGCGGCACGCTGGGCAGCGCCAAGTTTCTGGCCCTGCTGGCCTCACTGGCCGACCAAGCTGACTTTGTGTGCCAGCCTTGCGACGGTTTGGCGGATGCCATTGAGCACCAAGATACTCCTGAAATAATAGCTGGTGTAGCACGCTACACGGGCCTCATGGGCCAATTTGGCTTAAATTCTGGCGACATCGACACGCTGGTGCTAGGCTGCACACACTACCCGTTTGCCACTCAAGCCTTCCAAAACCTGCTGGGGCCGCAGGTGCAGCTGATTGACAACGGCGAGCCCGTGGCGCGCCAGACCCGGCGCGTCTTGCCAGAACTCAGCGCACCAGGCACCCCTGGTCAATGCCGCCTCCTGTGCACCGGCGATGCTCCAGCGCTACAACAAGCTGCTCAGCGCTGGCTTGACTTAAGCAGCTCGGTCGAGCCCCTGAAGCTCTAGGCGCAGCGGCCAGCACTGGCCCGCCCTGCCCTTTGAGAAAACGCAGCATCCCGGTTTTACAGCCTCCTAAGATAAGAGAACATTAATCTTCAGGCTTGGCACCCATGTAAATAAGGGGGT
>CAIMHL010000444.1 GCA_903840825.1 uncultured beta proteobacterium | reverse complement strand
TGCGCGATGTCTGCGCTGAACTGGCACCCACCTTTGAGGGACGCCATGTGCAATGGCAGTTTGCCCCAGATGTTCCTTCTCTAATGGGCGATGCTGGTCTGATCCGGCGCGTGCTGCTGGAAGTCCTGTCCAACGCCGTCAAGTTCACCCGCCTCCAAAGCCTGGCTCACATCAGCGTTGCTTGGGCAGAGGCCGATGGCGGGCAGTGCTTTATCAGCGTCACGGACAACGGCGTTGGCTTTAACCCCGCCTACACCCCGAAACTCTTTCACGTCTTTCAGCGCTTGCACGGTGCCCGGGAATTTGAAGGCTTGGGCATGGGCTTGGCACTCACCCGAAAAATTATTGAGCGCCACGGGGGCACTGTCTCAGCCCAAGGCGGGCTCAATGCGGGCTGCTGTGTCAGCTTCAGCCTAGCGCTGGCTTGAGCGGCACGCGCGCGCCGAATTTGCTGCGCTTGATGCTGAAAAAAGTTTTGACATTGCGCACGTTGGCCTGCGCTGTAAACAAGCGCTGCACCAAAGCTAGGTAGCCGGGCATGTGGGCGGTGTGCACCACCAAGCAAAAGTCAGGGCCGGGCGATACCCGGTAGCACTGCTGCACCTCGTCATCTTGGCAAACCAGCGCTTCAAACGCCTCCAGAGCAGCGCTGTCTTGCCGGTCCAGGGTAATTTCAACCACAGCGCACAGCCCATGCCCAAGTGCGGCGCTCAACTTGTCAACGCTTAGCACGGCCATCTCTTTTTCAATGAGCCCCAGATCATGCAACCGCTTGATGCGCCGCAGACAAGTGGGCGGGGAGACCCGGACCAAGGCCGCCAAATCCAGATTGCTTCGAGATGAGTCGTTTTGCAAAAGCTCAAGCAGTTGCAGGTCAATCGGGTCAAGGTCTAAGTCATTCATGGATTAAATTTTATTTCATTAAAAATACTTCTAAGTTATTAAAATTTTACAGCTGAGTTTGGTGAACTTTTGATCCAATAAATATTTGTAAAAATAATTTAATTTCTTAAGCTTGCCTCTACCATTCAGACCATATTTTCAGGAGCTCTCTATGTGTGGCATTGTTGGCGCGGTATCCCATCGGAACATTGTTCCGGTTTTGGTTCAAGGTTTGGCCCGTTTGGAGTACCGGGGCTATGACTCATGTGGTGTGGCCGTGGTGGCTAATGGCTTGCAGCGTGCGCGCAGCACCGCCCGCGTTGCCGAGCTGATGGAGCAAATCGGCACCACCCAGCTGGAAGGCAGCACCGGCATTGCCCACACCCGCTGGGCCACTCATGGCGCGCCGGTGGTGCACAACGCGCACCCGCACTTCAGCCACGGCCCGGGTCTGGACGCCGCCAACCGCCCCGGCCGCATTGCGCTGGTTCACAACGGCATTATTGAAAACCACGACGAACTGCGCGCCGTTCTGCAAGGCAAGGGCTACGTTTTTCAGAGCCAGACCGACACCGAAGTTATCGCCCACCTGATTGACAGCCTGTATGAAGGCGACCTGTTTGAGGCCGTCAAGGCCACTTTGCCCCAGCTTCACGGGGCCTATGCCATTGCCGTATTTTGCAAAGACGAACCCCATCGCTTGTTGGGTGCGCGCGCAGGCTCACC
>CAIMHL010000443.1 GCA_903840825.1 uncultured beta proteobacterium | reverse complement strand
GGTGCCAATATGAACTTTGACCGCCTGCGCTTTGTGGCCGAGCGCGCCGGCGTGGGCGAAGAGCGCGAGGCGCTGTTTGCGGTGACCATTCCCGAGGAGCGCGGCAGCTTCAAGCGCTTTTGCGAACTCATTGGCAATATGCCCGGTGGCCCGCGCAACGTGACCGAGTTCAACTACCGCATCAGCGACTCGGCCAAGGCGCATGTGTTTGTGGGCCTGAGCACCCACGGCAAAGGCGAGAGCGCCAAAATTGCCGCCAATTTCACCAAGCACCGCTTCACGGCGCTAGACCTGACGCACGACGAGTTGGCCCAAGAGCACATTCGCCACATGGTGGGTGGGCACAGCAAACTGGCGCAAGACGAGCGCTTGCTGCGCTTTGAGTTTCCCGACCGCCCTGGTGCGCTGCTGAAGTTTTTGAGCCTGATGCGCCCAGGCTGGAACATCAGCCTATTTCATTACCGCAACCAGGGTGCCGACTATGGCCGCATTTTGGTGGGCCTGCAGGTGCCTGAGGCGGACAACACGGCCTTTGCCGAGTTTTTGCAAACGCTAGGCTACCCCCATGTTGAAGAAACCAACAACCCGGTTTACCGGATGTTTTTGCAGTCATGAGCGCCTCTTTAGACGGCAAGCTGGTAGTGGCTATCTCCAGCCGCGCGCTGTTTGACTTTGAAGAAGAAAACGGCGTGTTCGAGCAAGGCAACGACCGCGACTACATGGCCCTGCAGCTGGCCCGGCTGGACATTCCCGCTAAGCCGGGTGTGGCGTTCTCGCTGGTGAAGAAGTTGCTGGCCTTCAACGGCCCGCCTACTGATGCGCAAAACCAGCCGGTGGAAGTGGTGATTTTGTCGCGCAACGACCCGGTCTCGGGGATGCGGGTGTTTCGCTCGGCGCAGCACTTTGGGCTGCCCATACAGCGGGGCAGTTTTACCCGGGGCCAGTCGCCCTGGCGTTACCTCAAGCCGCTGCGGGCCAACCTGTTTTTAAGCACCCACTTAAGCGATGTGCGCGCCGCACTCGACGCTGGCGTGCCCGCCGCGCAGGTGTACCCGCAGTCGGTCCACGCGGGTGACGCCTACCCGCACGAGGTGCGCATTGCCTTTGACGGCGACGCCGTGCTGTTCAGCGACGAAGCCGAGCGGGTGTTTCAGGCCGAGGGCTTGAGCGCTTTTCAAAAGCACGAAACCGACAAAGCCCAGCAGCCGCTCTTGGGTGGCCCCTTCAAACCGCTGCTCACCGCCTTGCAGCGCCTGCAACAAAGCGGCACCTCCAACATGCGCATCCGCACCGCGCTGGTGACGGCCCGCAGCGCCCCAGCGCACGAGCGCGCCATTCGCACGCTGATGAACTGGAACATTGAGGTGGATGAGGCCATGTTTTTGGGCGGCCTGCCCAAGGGCGAGTTTTTGCGCGAATTTGAGCCCGATTTTTTCTTTGACGACCAAACCGGCCATGTGCACTCCGCCTCGCAACATGTACCCTCGGGCCATGTAGCCAGCGGGATCTCCAACGACTAAACCCGTCTAGGTGCGTTGCAAAATGGACATCACCCCTCCTGAACTGGCACTGATTCAGCGCCGCACCGCCCTCAAGCGCCTGATCAGCGGCACCACGCTGGCGGGCTTTGCGCCGCACTCGGTCTGGGCACAGACCAACCTCAGCACCGAGACCGATACCCAAGACGCTTGGCGAGCCATGTCGCGCATAGGCTATGGCCCCAGCCCCGGCTTGATCAGCGCCCTGCAAGCCGCCCCCGACGCCCGCGCCTGGGCACTTGCTCAAGTGGACCTGGCTTTTGCGGCCAGCCAGTCTCCACCCACCCTCAGCGCAGACCTGGCCCACTTCAACGCCCCGCTGCCCGAGCTGTTTGCAGGTGTGGTGCGCGAGCGCCAAGTACGTACGCAAAACAAAACCGTGCCCTTGGCCGACATCAACGGCGAGGCCAACCGCCGCCTCGATTTCTCCAGCCCGCTGGACCCTGCCTACTTCAACCGCGCGGTACAACTGGAGGCCGCCGCTTGGCGGCTGGGCAGCTGCAGCCGGCCCGAGGAAGAAAACCCGCTGCTGGCGCGCATGACCGAGTTTTGGTTCAACCACCTTAATGTCTTTGTGGGCAAGGGGTCGGTTCGCCCCTTCACCGGCCACTACGTCATCAACGTGGCGCGCGCCCACGCACTGGGCAAGTTTGAAGACCTGCTACTGGCCAGCGCCCGCCACCCAGCTATGTTGTATTACCTGGACCAAGTGCAAAGTGTGGCCGAAGGCAGCCCCGGCCCGCAGGGGCGCACCCGGGGACTGAATGAAAACTACGCCCGCGAGTTGATAGAACTGCACACGCTGGGGGTGCATGGCGGCTACCAGCAAGCCGATGTGCGGGCTTTGGCGCGCGTGCTCACCGGCTGGACTGTGGGGGCCAATGAGGCCAGCGGCTTTCGTTTTAACCAGCGCCTGCACGACACAGGCCCCAAAACCGTGATAGGGCAGACCTTTCCCGCCCAACTCTTTGCAGGGGGTGAGCAGGAGGGCATAGAGGCGATTCGCCTGCTGGCCCGCCACCCGGCCACCGCGCAGCGCGTTTGCTTGCGTCTGGCACGCTACTTTGTGGCCGACCAACCGCCGCCTGAACTGGTAGCGCGCTTGAGCCGAACGTTTTTGGACACCCAGGGCGATCTGCGCGCCGTCATGAAACAACTACTTCAAGCGCCTGAGTTTTGGCAGCCCGAGTACCGCTTGTTTAAAACGCCGATGGACTTTGCCTGCTCGGCGCTGACGGTCAGGCAGGCACTGATGCCCACCAGCGCAGAGGCCAGCACAAGCCCGCCAGACCGGCGACACCTGACGCAGGCCTTGGGGTTTTTGGCCGGCGCAGGGCAGCCGCTGCACGGCTGGCAAACACCCGATGGCTACGCTTTTGATGCCGCCACTTGGCTGGTGCCCGAGGCCTTGACCCGGCGCGCTGACTTTGCCTTGAACCTGATGCGCCAAACGCCTGAGCTGGCATTTTTAGCGCCTTTTTTAAGCAGCACCACCCGCGCTGCACTGGCGCGCGAGCGCCCTGCTCAGCGGGCCGGACTGGCACTGGCCAGCCCCGACTTTATGTTTAAGTAAACCCGGAACATGCCGCCCATGCCCTCCTCCACCAACTCCCCAAACAACACCGCTTTCAACCGGCGACAAGTGCTGCAAGCACTGGGTGCCGGCACCAGCTTTTGGGCCGCACCCGCCCTGTGGGCGCAAACCACAAGCACTCCTGAAAAAATAGCTGCTCAAGCAATCTCCCAAAGGCTTGGAAGCGGTTTTAATGAAAATGGCCGCTTGGTGGTCGTTTTTTTGCGCGGCGCCTACGACGGGCTGTCAGCCTTGGTGCCGCATGGCGATCCCAACTACTACCGCTTGCGCCCCAACATTGCCATTGCTGCGCCAGACGGCACGGCACAAACCACACTGGCACTCGATGCGCAGTTTGGCTTGCACCCGGCCCTGGCAGCGCTGGCTCCTTTGTGGCAGCAGGGGGTGCTGGGCGTTATTCCGGCAGCGGGCTCGCCCGACCCGACCCGATCGCACTTTGATGCGCAGCTCCACTGGGAGGTCGGCATGCCGGGCCAAAGCAGCGCCGGCACTGGCTGGCTGAACCGGCTGGCCGCCCCCTACAGCCGCACTGTGGCGCTGGGTGTGGGCGAGGCCAACCCCTTGATTTTGGCGGGGCCAGCACCGGTGCAACTGGTACCCAAAGGCCTGGCCGCCACGCGCCAAGGTGTGCTGGGCGATGAGCGCACTCGCCAAGCGGTGATGAACCTTTATGGCGGTGACGACGCGTTGTCCAAGGCCTTTCGGGCCGGCGCTGACAGCCGCATGCAAACCGCGCAAACCCTGAGTGCCGGTGCCAGCCAAGGCGCCATGATGAACCCGATGATGAATGCCGAGATGGTGGCTGCCAACAACGGGGCCGGCTCCCCGCAAGGCCTGCAACTCGACGCCCAACACCTGGGGACCCTGATGCGCCAAAACCCGCTGTTGCGCTTGGGCTTTTTGTCAGCAGGCGGCTGGGACACGCACGCCAACCAAGGCGCTGCCACCGGCAACCTGGCCCAAAACCTCGGCAACCTGAGCGCGGCTTTGCTGCAACTGCGGCGCGACTTTTCTCAAGCCAACGATGTGGTAATGGTGTGCAGCGAATTTGGCCGCACCAGCGCTGAGAACGGCACCCGCGGCACCGACCACGGCCACGGCAACGCCCTGTGGTTGATGGGCGATGCCGTGCACGGTGGGCGCTGGCACGGCCAATGGCACGGCCTGGCCGCCGACCGTCTGCACGAGGGCCGGGACTTGCCGGTGCACCACGATTTTCGGGCCGTCATCGCCCAAGTGCTGCAACGCACGCAGGGGCTTGATCGGCCGGCCCTTGACCGGCTGTTCCCCGGCTTTGGCTGGGACCCCTCTTTAAACGGCCTGATGCGCGCTTGACCGCCCTCTCTTATTGAACCCCATGAACAAAAAACTCACCGCCTTCAAAACCTTCACCACCCAAGCCTGGGCTTTAACCCGGCCCTACTTTTCATCACAAGAAAAGTGGCAAGCACGGGCGCTGCTGGGGGCGATCATCGCGCTGAACCTGGGCTTGGTTTACATGGCGGTGTTGTTCAACGACTGGAACAAGCTGTTTTACGACGCGCTGCAAGATAAGAACGAGACCGTGTTTTGGGCGCAGCTGGGGCGCTTTAGCTATTTGGCGCTGGCCTTCATTGTGGTGGCGGTGTACAAGTTTTACCTGACCCAGCTGCTGGAGATGCGCTGGCGCGCCTGGATGACCGGGCACTATTTAGAACGCTGGTTGGCCAGTCAAGCGTTTTACAAGCTGGAACTCAATCGCTTTTCTGCACAGGCCAGTGGCGACAGCCAAAACCCAGACAACCCCGACCAGCGAATTCAGGAAGACGTGAACCAGTTCACCGCGCTCACCATCTCGCTGAGCATGGGGCTGCTGAACTCGGTGGTGACGCTGGCCAGTTTTGTCGGTATTTTGTGGGGGCTGTCAGGCGGCTTTGCCTTCTCGCTGAACGGCAGCCAGTACAACATTCCAGGCTTCATGGTGTGGATGGCGCTGCTTTACTGCCTGGCGGGCAGCGTGCTGGCGCACTACATCGGGCGGCCGCAAATACTACTCAACTTTCAGCAGCAACGCGCTGAGGCTGATTTTCGCCACCACATGGTGCGGGTGCGCGAATTCAGTGAAGCCATTGCGCTGGACCGGGGCGAGGCGGTGGAGCGCGGGCAACTAGACCAGCGTTTTGGCCGGGTGCTGAGCAATTACCTGGCCCTCATCAAGGCGCAAAAAAACCTGGTGTGGTTCACCAGCTTTTTTGGCCAAGCGGCCGTGGTGTTTCCGTTTGTGGTGGCAGCGCCGCGCTTTTTTAGCGGCGCTATTCAGCTGGGAGAGTTGATGCAGATATCGTCCGCTTTTGGTCAGGTGCAAGGTGCCCTGAGCTGGTTTGTGGACAGCTACCCCAACCTGGCCAGCTGGCGTGCCACCACCGACCGGTTGACCAATTTTGAGGCCTCTTTTAAGGCGATAGGCCACGCTGAGTACGCTGGAGCAGACCCAGATTCAGTAGCAGTCTCAGCCAATGATTTGACCCTCAAATTGCCCAGCGGGGCGGTGCTGCTGGCGCATGCCGCAATCGGCGCACAAGTGGGCGACCGCGTGCTGCTGCAGGGGCCTTCGGGCAGCGGCAAGAGCACCTTGTTCAGAACTTTGGCGGGTATTTGGCCGTTTGCCAGTGGCACGGTGAGCCGTCCGGCCAACGCCATGTTTATTCCCCAGCGGCCGTATTTCCCCAACGGCCCTTTGCGTGATGCGCTGGCTTACCCCGAAGCACCCCAAGCGTATAACGAGGCGCAACTGCACCAAGCCTTGTTGGACGCCCTACTGCCCGACTTGGTGGGGCAGCTTGACGTGGTCGATGCCTGGAGCCAAAAGCTCTCGGGTGGCGAGCAGCAGCGCTTGGCGCTGGCCCGGGTATTTTTGAAAAAGCCGCAATGGATATTTGCCGACGAGGCCACCAGCGCGCTTGACCTCGCCACTGAAGATTTACTCTATAAACGGCTTCTGGAGCATGTAGAACGTGCTGAAGGCGCTATTATTTCAATAGCGCACCGCCCCAGCGTGGCCGCATTCCACCAGCAGTTTTGGACGCTGACACCGCAGCCGCTTGGCGCACCCGCGCAGTTTGCGCTGGTGGCCACGGCGGCCACGCCCCCCGGCGCAGTGCCTACAGGAGTTGCGTCACCAGCTTGAAGTCGGGGTCTTCGGGGAAGACCTTGACCGCAAAGCCCAAGCCCCGCATCAGTTTCAGCATGGCGGGGTTGTTGGCCAGCACCAAGCCTTCAATCTCAATGAGCCCCTTCTCGCGGGCAAACTCCATGATGGAGAGCATGAGGCGTGAGCCCAGCCCCTGGCCCTTGAAGTCATCGGCAATCACCAGCGAGAACTCGCAGCTGGTGCGGTCCGGGTTGGTGATGTAGCGCGACACGCCCACAATGCGCGACACCTCCACCGCGCTGCCGTCTTCCGCCACTTGGCGCTCGCGCACCATCGCCACCAGAGCCATCTCGCGGTCGTAGTCAATCAAGGTGAAGCGCGACAGCATGCTGGCCGGTAGCTCTTGCATGCTGGAGACAAACCGAAAATAGCGGCTCTCTCTGGACAGGCCGCGCACAAAGTCTTGCAGCATGGTGGCGTCGTTGGGGTGAATCGGGCGCACGGTGTAGTCGCCGCCGCCGCGCAGCGGCCACACCTGCTCATGCTGGGATGGGTAGGGCAAGATGGCCAAATGGTTGTAGTGGCGCATGGACGGCGGCGCGTTGTCCACCACAATGCGGGCGTCCACCGCCACCGCACCAGTCTCGTCCACGATGATGGGGTTGATGTCCATCTCGCGCAGTTGCGGCAGCTCGCACACCATCTCCGAGACGCGCAGCAGCACCTGCTCCAGCGCCTCCATGTTGACCGGCGGGGCACCGCGCCACTCACCCAGCGTCTCGACGACACGGGAGCGGTCCATCAGGCTGCGGGCCAAAAACTGGTTTAAAGGCGGCAGCTCCATCGCCCGGTCGTTGATCAGCTCAATCATGGTGCCCCCGGCACCAAAGGCAATCACGGGGCCAAACGGGTCATCGGTCACCAGGCCGATGTAGATCTCGCGCCCGCGCTTCATGCTCGACATGTTTTGAATGGTGACGCCATTGATGCGCGCCTGCGGCTGCAGCTTGGCCACGGCTTGCAGCATCTCTGTGTAGGCATCGCGCACGCCCACGGCATTAAGCACATTGAGCGCCACGCCCTGCACGTCAGACTTGTGGGCGATGTCTGAAGAGTCAATTTTGAGCGCGACCGGGTAGCCCAGCTGCGTGGCGATCATGATGGCCTCGGTCACGCTGCGGGCCAAAATGGTTTTGGTGACCGGAATATGAAAGGCTGCCAGCAACGCCTTGGACTCCATCTCGGTCAGCACTTTGCGGCGCTCGGCCAGCACGCTCTCAATGAGCATGCGCGCGCCCTCCACGTCGGGCTTGGCCAAATTGGACAAGGGCGGGGGCGTTTGCTGCAGCAGCTGCTGGTTTTGATAAAAGGTGGCGATGTTGCCAAACGCACCCACCGCCGCCTC
>CAIMHL010000442.1 GCA_903840825.1 uncultured beta proteobacterium | reverse complement strand
TACGAACAACTGCTTGCAAACCGATGTCCATCGTCAGCAGGGTCAGTCCATGGATCATGGCCGTCGACGCAATAAGCGCGTCAGGCAATTTGACCCTTCGTGCCCTGCGCAAGTCGATAGCCTTGTCCTCAATTTCCGTTGTAATTGCCAAGTAGGTCAATTTCGCCAAACGCTGCCGGATTAATGAATCTTCATCGGTCGTTATTCCTGGGTATCCAAGCAACTCCATGCGAGTTATGGCACTGTAGGCACATTGTTTTGACATCAAACCCATACTACTTACCATTGCCATTACTTCGGGGTTTGATTTCAACATCCCCAGAATGACATTGGTATCCAGTAAATAACTAACGCCACTCATCGCGTAACTGCTGCTGTATTGCCAAAGGGGAAGCACTAAAAGTTTTTGTGTTCTCCAACCCACCGCACAAGCTTGTGAGTGGGGTATCGGATGACTGGCTAAGCACCTTCATTTGCTTGGCTCGCAAAAAATCGGCAAAGTCCAGAACCTCGGCTAATAATGGCTCCGGCAGCGTCTGAATAGCGTCAAAAAGTCGCTCTGAAGTTGTTGGCATCATGAACATCCTTTAAATTTAGATTGGACAAGTTTACTTTTCTGTCGCGCTGAAGGTGCTGACATTGACAACTATCTTCTTGCTTAGTTGCCGTACTGCCGCGCCACCCAATCCCGGTAGCCGCCGCTAAGTACGTTTGCGACCCAATCGGGGTGGTCTAGGTACCACTGCACGGTTTTTCGAATGCCGGTCTCAAAGGTCTCGGCGGGGGTCCAGCCCAGCTCGGTTTCCAGTTTGCGCGCATCAATGGCGTAGCGGCGGTCGTGGCCGGGGCGGTCGGTTACGTAGGTGATCTGGTCCTGGTAGGGCTTGCCATCCGTGCGGGGCTTGAGTTCATCGAGCAGCGCGCACACGGTGTGGACGATCTCCAGGTTGGGTTTCTCGTTCCAGCCGCCCACGTTGTACACCTCGCCCAAGCGGCCCGCCTCCAGCACACGGCGGATGGCGCTGCAGTGGTCGGTCACATACAGCCAATCACGAATCTGCTGACCTGGTGGCGCTCGCCCACATCGACGCTGTCATACGCACCCCAGGGGCGGGCCACCTTGCGGTGCTGCACAGACTGCGAAATGCCATCGGCATCCAGACGCGCCACCACGAGCTTGACTTGCTCTACATGGCTGCTGGCCGCGACCAGCAAGGCGTCGGGTGTGTCGATGATGATGAGGTCTTGCGTGCCCAGGGTGACCACCGGGCGGTGCGGTGCGTGCACAAAGGTGTTGCTTGATTGCAAGGCAAAGCCTTGGCCGTGGATACGGTTGCCTTGGGCATCTGCTGGGGTTAAATCGGCCACGGCATTCCAGCTGCCGACATCGCTCCAGGCGCTGGCAAAGGGGAGCACGGCCACATTGGCGTGGTGCTCCATGACAGCGTAGTCAATGCTCTCTGAGCGGCAGGCTTTAAACGCTTGAGCTTGCGGTCGCACAAAGCTGCCGTCTTGGACG
>CAIMHL010000441.1 GCA_903840825.1 uncultured beta proteobacterium | reverse complement strand
ACGATAGACCAGCCCCAGTTGTTGATATAGCCTTGCAGACGGTCGAGCAACCAATACAGAGGTTTGGCCAAAATGGTCAGCCAGCCATAGTCTTTGACCAACTCCAGGCCCGGCGCCAAGGCTTCCAGCACTTTTTCTTCTTGCGGGCCAGCAAAAAAGCTGGCTTCCAGCGACTTGCTGGCCCCGGGCTCAATGCTGCCCAATTGCGCAATCATGCCCGCTGCATACAGGTTTGTATCGACTTTGCGCATGAACATATCGCGCTGCACGCCATCTGGCAGCAACCAGGCGCTTGCAAAATAGTGCTGCACCATGGCAAGGTAGCCATTGGTGGATGTCTTTTCAATTTCAATCTTGTTTTTTTCGATATCAGAAAACTCCACCTTTTGGTATTTTTTGAGCTCGGTGTAAACCGCCGGGCCGGTGAACGTGGAGTAAAACGCCGACTCTCCCGCCGGTTTGTTGCCATCACGCACCAGTTGCAGATAAAGCTGCGGCGCCACAGCTACCGAACCCACATTGAGGATCTGGTGTTTGACCTTGATCGCGTAGGAGCCCCGTTTGAGGGTGTAGGTCTTGACCAATTTAACGCCGCCCACCTCCCCCGACTCAAAGCTTAGAACCAGCTCGTCCACACCCGGCTTGAGTTGCCGCTCCCCCGGCGCGAGTGTCATCGCGGTTTTATGTGTTGGTAGCGGACTCAGCGCAGTCCCCCCAATCAAGCCAGTCTGGGCCAAATAAACCCGCTCTTTGCTGTCATCGAGCAAAACAAAGTTGCGGCTCTTGTTCTCCATGTCAATATGCTGCAGAAACTCTGTGCGCAACAGCGATCCACCATCGGTATCAAAGGTCAGCTTGAAGACATCGGTGGTTACCACGATCCGTTCGCGCGCCAGGCTCGGGGCGCTTGGCACGGCCCCTAGCGGATCCGGCGCCACGCCGGGTACGGACTGCGCCCCAACCTGCGCCACCACCGCCGGGGTCGCCGTGGGCACCGTGGATGCAGCAGCAGGGCTTGCAGGCGGTGCGCTTGCGCCGCTTTGAACCGAGGCCGGGAAAAAGGTGGCCTTGTGCCCGTTATAGACCTGCCACTGATCCCACAACAACACCATGGAAAAGCCAAAAACCACCCACAAAATGGTGCGGCGAATATCGTTCATGAAGACTTCTCAGGGGTAGATGAAGGAAACAGCCGGGAAAACAGCCCGGGCTTGTGCTCGGGCACGGGGTCGAAGCCGCCGTCGCACCAAGGGTGACACCTGCCGATTCGGGCCAGTGTCAGGCAGGAGCCGGTCAGCGCCCCGTGCCGCTCAAGCGCTTCGAGCGCGTAGCGCGAACAGGTCGGCTCAAAGCGGCAGGATGAACCCAGCCAAGGGCTGAGCAACAAGCGGTAGCCCTTGACCAGCAGGATCAAGCTGGTGCGGATCATGGCACTCCTGGCCCGGGGGCCGCCTTAACACCAGCCAAGCCAAGGCTGAACAATTGCTGCAACTCAAGCCGAATGGCTGCTTTGAGAGGCGCAGACGAGGCGCTCACAAATCGGGATTTATCAAAACCGGCACGCAACCTGATGACCAGCGCAACATCCGCCAGCAAAGGCTCAAAATCCTGGCCCACACTGAAGACTTGCCGTTTGATGGTGTTACGAGTAACCGCCCGCTTGGCACACCGCTTAGGCAGGACTGCACCCACCCAAACCCCCCCGGTTTTGGCCATTGCGGCAAGGGGTGATTCTGTGCTCGGAGCGACAGACTGCTTGTTCACGGAAGGGTTCAGGCGCTCGACATGCAAAGCAAAGTGCTCGGTGCGTGCCGCAGTGCTGGCAGCCATGACCACCTGAAACTCGCTCCACAAGCGAATACGCTGCAATGGGAGGCGGGGCTGGGCTGGCGTTTTGGTCGCAGCAGAAAGCGAGTAACCGACTTAGACCGCCAGACGCTTGCGGCCTTTGGCCCGGCGCGCATTGATAACCGCACGCCCACCGCGGCTTTTCATGCGAACTAAAAAGCCATGTGTGCGGGCTCGGCGGATCTTGGAAGGTTGGTAAGTGCGTTTCATGGTGCAAATCTTATGGGGCTTGGGCAGTACCCAGACATTCTCCAGGAACCCACCAGCCATGGGGTTTTTCTTCTGACATCGTCAGCGCAACCGTGCATTATCACAAAAAATTTCCCGCGCCTCAAAATTTTTTGTTCTGCGTGGCCAACGCATGGGCCACCTGACAGTGGTTTCTGCTGCATTCGAGCGGCTGCCCTCGCTTGTGGATAAATTCTGAATAAATTGCATTATGATGGACTTAGACCAAGCATTTATCCACAGAGACCAGACAGACCCATGACAAGCGGCGTAAGCATCAGCGAAGCTGATCCCAGCAGCCGAGAGGCAGGTGCTATGTTGTGGCAGTCCTGCATTGAGCAACTGGCCCGGGAGCTGCCAGAACAGCAGTTCAACACATGGATCAAACCCCTTTCGGCGCAAGTCTCAGACAAACTCTCTGAGGTCACAATTTTTGTGGCAAACCGGTTCAAGATGGACTGGATAAGAACCCAATATAGCAGTCGGATTTCTCACCTGCTGGAGAAGTTTTCTGGCCAGTCTGTAGTGCTTCAGTTGGCACTTGCTCTCAAAGAACAGCCTGCGAGAGTGGAGCTTGCTGCTTACATTGCTGATATTTTGCCCTCCGAGGATGGTTCTGGCGCCGAGCTCGGGCGCCCCCCCGAAACCCAGAAAAATCGGCTCAATGCGGGCCTGAACTTTGACACGCTGATAGAGGGCGGGGCAAACCGCATGGCGCGGGCCGCAGCCATGCACGTCGCGGGCATGCCGGGCCACCTGTACAACCCCCTGTTTATTTATGGCGGCGTCGGCCTAGGCAAAACTCACCTGATGCACGCGGTTGGCAATTGCCTACTGGCTGAGCGCCCAAATGCAAAAGTTCTCTACATCCATGCTGAGCAATTTGTCAGTGATGTGGTTAAAGCCTACCAACGCAAGGCATTTGATGAGTTCAAAGAACGCTACCACTCGCTGGATTTGCTGCTGATCGACGACGTGCAGTTCTTGGCCAACAAAGAGCGTACCCAGGAAGAGTTTTTTAATGCCTTCGAGGCTCTTTTGTCGAAAAAGTCGCACATTGTGATGACCAGCGACACCTACCCAAAAGGCCTCGCCGACATCCATGAGAGGCTGGTCTCGCGCTTTGATTCAGGCTTGACGGTTGCCATCGAGCCGCCCGAGTTGGAGATGAGGGTTGCCATCCTGATCAACAAGGCGCTTGCCGAGGGGATCAAAATGCCTGAGGAGGTGGCTTTTTTTGTTGCCAAAAGCGTTCGCTCGAATGTGCGCGAACTCGAAGGCGCTTTACGAAAAATATTGGCCTACTCCCGCTTCAACCAAAAAGAAATTTCGATTCTGCTTGCCCGAGACGCGCTGCGCGACCTGCTGCTGATCCAGAACCGTCAGATATCGGTGGAAAATATTCAAAAAACCGTGGCCGATTACTACAAGATCAAGATCGCCGACATGTACTCCAAAAAGCGGCCCGCCAGCATTGCCCGGCCGCGCCAGATTGCGATGTACCTGGCCAAGGAGTTGACACAAAAAAGCCTGCCTGAAATTGGCGAGTTGTTTGGCGGTCGTGACCACACCACGGTGCTTCACGCAGTGCGCAAGATCAGCGGGGAGCGGCAGCAGTTGAGTGATCTCAACCAACAACTGCATTTGCTGGAGCAGACCCTCAAGGGCTGAAACAAACTAACAAAAGCGGAAAATTCGGCTCGGCAAGTAACACACGCAAGCCGGTAAATTGAATTCCAATGCAACGAATTAACAAGAGGTTGGCATGATTGTCCTGAAAACCACACAAGAGAAGGT
>CAIMHL010000440.1 GCA_903840825.1 uncultured beta proteobacterium | reverse complement strand
GGCATCGCAGCGCTCAAAGGGCTTGCCATAGGGCCGAGTTTCATAAATCTGCAATCAAAAAATGGAATGCCTCGCTACGCTTTCCATGAACTTAACCCTCATCGAAATCCGACTGCAAGACAGTCGCTTGGTGTAAATCACCAAGGCGCAGGCGCACCTGGTCAGCGGTCATACCTCGCGAAGGGTTTGCCTTTAGCGCGTCACAGGCCGGCCCCACCTCTTGAACCAGCCAGTGTTCAACGGGACGATCACGCGCCAGCATGGCCCGCAAACCGTCCTGAATCATTTCGCTTTCGTCATCGCGGTTCAAACCCGGTGCGCCACCGTCGTCATCACTTTGGCGGCGGCGCCCATGATGGCTTTGACGAAGGAGGGGAGTTCTAGCGCCCCCAGCTTTTGGGCGTCTAGGGCATGGCGGGCTTCATCGTCTTTCATTTGGGCTACGATGGCGCGCGAGGCGTGGTCGTTGGTGGGCAGCAGCGTCAGGTGGCTTTCCAGGTGGGCCTCCACCTGGTGCTCGGTCTCCACCACAAAGCCCAGGCTCACCCGGTCGCCCAGCCGCCCGGCCAGCAGGCCCAGCCCAAACGCACCGGCGTACCACAGCGGGTTGAGCAGCGAGGGGCGCTGCCCCAGCTCATCCAGGCGTTGGCGCGTCCAGGCTAAATGATCGGTCTCTTCGGCGCTAGCCCTTTGAAAATGGGCTTTAAGCGCTCTGTTTTTAGTAGCAAGCGCCTGCGCCGTGTAAAGCGCCTGCGCACACACCTCACCCACATGGTTGACCCGCATCAGCGCGCCCGCCTGCACTTTTTCTGCCGCCGTTAGCTCGGTGCTGTCCCCCGGCACTGTGGGGCAGGGCAGGGCGGCGCGGGGCGTGACGAACAGGGTGCGCAGTGCGGCATCTGCGGTGCATAAAAATTTATCCATGAAGTCATTCTATTGAAGCAGCGGTGCAAGGGTATTGCGCCAAGTCGCCCGCTCACGCGACTTGTCAGACGATTCATGACCAAACTGTTGCCATGGTTTGCTGGGGCAGCGTTGGTGCGAACAAGCAATGGCACAAGTGTTTTTCTGATAAATACGATTAAATTTTTGAAATTTAATGATTTAATTAATTAAATAGTCGCAATTTAACAACTAAAAAAGTTAAATATTTATATTTCAAGATGATTTTTAGGTTTTGGACTTTGGCTCTGTTTCAATACGTATGACTTCCAGTACTTAGGAAGTTGGCCTAGGTCAAGGGAACACCCCGCCCAGCGCTCAATATTTAACCTTGGAACATTTACATGAAAAAAACTCTCATCGCTATGGCCGTATTGGCTGCCTCCGGCGCTTCTTTTGCCCAGTCAACCGTTTCACTGACAGGTAACTTCACATCTGGTTACGAAACTAAACAAGCTGGTTCCGCTGCTGTGCGCACTAGTGGTCTTGGTGTTGACGGTGCTTCCATGAAACTCGTGGCTTCAGAAGACTTGGGCGGTGGATTGAAAGCTTCTGCTCAAGTCACCTTGGGTGGCATGGTGCGTGATGGCGGTGGCAATGGCGAAGATGCATATCTGACACTAGACGGCTCCTTCGGCAAGATCATGTTGGCTACTGTTGAATCTGCAGGCAGTGGCATTGTTGCCCGCGCTGCAGCTGGCGCTCCTGGTTACGACCTGCAAGGCCGTGTTTACTCTGCCAATTCATTCCTTGATTCCGTCAGCTACACCACCAACGACCGTGCACCAGGTGTGAAACTGTCTGTTACCTACGTTGACCGTGGTACAGCAACTGGCTCTGGCTTGGGTGCCGGCACCAGTGGTCCAGCAGCTGGTCAGCCAGTCTTTGTTTTTGCTGCTGCGTATGCATTAGGCAAAATCAACGCTGCTGTTGATTACAGCTCCTTCCAACGTCAAGGTGATTTGGATGTTGCTACAACAGCAACTGCAGTAGGAAAGTCACGCGTACGTATTTCTGGTAACTACGACTTCTCAGTTGCTAAGCTCGGTGCTGGTTATTCACGCACTGAATCGACCGCTGGTACTACCGATGTTGTTACATCAGAAACCGCTTACGGCGTTTCTTTGCCTATGGGTGCCATCACTTTGGGTGCTCAGTACGGTACAAAAAGCACCAATGCAGCTGCACCAACACAGATCGACAGCAAGGGCTACACCCTTGGTGCCCAGTATGACTTGAGCAAGCGCACCAACGTGTCT
>CAIMHL010000439.1 GCA_903840825.1 uncultured beta proteobacterium | reverse complement strand
TGACCCACAAGCCAAGCACAATCTGCCCATTTTTGGGGTAAAGCTTGATCAAGCGTCAACAACGGGCCAACCATCCAGACCGATCACGGGTTTAACGCGCTGTCCCAAGTCAAGTGCCGTCTTGTCCACGTGGCAAGGAGCGCACAGGCCTTGTAAATTTTCCTCCTCGTTGCCACCGCCGTTGACCAGGGCCACGATGTGGTCGAGCTCACTGGCGACTGACAAGCGCCCTGCCCTTTCACACAGCACACACAGTGGATTGATTAAAAAAAGCCGCCGACGCAGCGTTTGTAACTGGCGCCCACGAATGCGCTTAGTCATAAAAAAAGCCACCTCATGGGCAGCTTTCGGACTCGGCCACCCCAGCGCAAGCTAGGGTAACCGTGTATTCACGCTGTAAATGTAACAAGGCAAAAAACGCTTGTCAAATAGCGCGCTGCTCAAACTCAGCCAGCCGCGTTTTAAGGCGATTGATCAGCATATCGCGGGCGTCATTGAGCATATGCCCCAGCCCTTCTTTGGTCAAACCGAGTTCGCGCCGGACGCGGTTGACCGGTACCCACGGGTAGGCATAGGCCCAGCGAATCGCAGTGCGATGGCTGGCAGGCAAAGCACAGATGGCCCGCTCGATTTCCAGGTGGTTGTGGGGATTGCCATGCACCACCAACTCGGGCAACTCCCATTGCCGGGCTTTACTCTGGTACAGGCGAAACATGGGGTGCACCTCAAAACGGGGCCGGTCGATGATCCAGCGCCCCCACTGCTCCAGGCACAGGTTGATGGCATCGTGGCGCGCTGGAATGCGTGAATAGTCAATGATCATGGCTGCCCCCAGACAGTCTGCAAAGGCGGCTGACATTTAACGCCCGATGCCACGGTGGCGGCCCACATCTTGTCGCGCGTCTCGGGCAAACGATGACTGTCGCTACTCAGGGCCACAAAGGTCGAGCGGGTCGGTGTTACCGCTTCCAGCAATTGCCGCTCGTCGCAATAGCCCAACAGCGGCATGTCAAGGCGGGGATGGAGTGCCTGCCCGGATTCCACAAAATGCACGAAGGCATGGCAGGCCAGTTCTTTCGCAGCGCACTGCAGGCGCTCAGCACAGGCGTATTTGTCGCAAGGGCTTTGGCCCACCTGCGCAATGGCACGAAGCAAACTGTAGTGACGCATTGAATCCCCTTAAAAAATTAACTTAACGTGCCGCCGGCCAGAATCCAGCAGGCAATCCAATGGCGCCCCTCTGGGCTGCCATACGGCCAGGGACAGGCCTCCAGCGGACCCAGGTGTGCCCGGCAGGCCCGTTGCGCGGCCAGTGCGATCTGCGCTTTCATGGCACCCGACAACTTGTTCATGCCGCCCTGCCCATGCGCTCGAGCAAGCCTTGCGCAGCACTCAGGCTGTCAAGCACGTGCACAGGGCCGCCGCGCCAGAGCTCAACAAAGGATTGCTGGTTTCGGTTCAAGCCATGTTTGCCGTAGCGCGAGTGCGGATCTTTGATTTCTGCCAGTTCGGTCTTGCCGTGCAGGCCCACCAACAGATCCACCGGAAGTTGGATCAGGTAGACCGAGGCACCCTGGGCGCGCAGGTAGCCCACAATCTCGGCTTGATTGGCATCGACCCGTGCAGCACGCCTCATAGACACACACCTTGGAATAATTCATTCAAAAACGGCACGCCCGCCCAACTCAGCGGCGTTGCTTGCTCTTTGGGGCTGCGGACTCCATCACGTCGGCCAGGCCCGTTGCGGTTTTGAATAACTGTCGAATTTCGGCTTCGCTGTGGCCCCAATCGACCCACACTTTGAGCATGGCTGTGCGGCGCACTCGGCACTCGGTCACCCCAATACCCCTCAAGCCGAGGCTCACCAGGATGCGCGCTCCGCACCAGATGCACGCTGGGTTGAACGACTTGTAGGTCGGGAAGTCGCGGGCGATTGAGCAACAGTTGCATGGCATAAATCACGCGGCCACCCGTCTTTTACGCAGTGCCGCCATCTTTGCCAGATCGGCCAAAGACGGCCCGTTGCGAGGGATGGCATCATCTGCATCAAGTTTGGTTTTGGTGGCCTCTGCGGCCCCATTGGGCGCCACGGTGACCCCAGCTATCGCTGCGTTGATCTGTGCAAAGGTCTGCGGCGTTGAAGAAGCTTTTTTGGCATTGCGGCACCAATTGCGCCAGGTGGCCGGCCAATCGAGCTTGACGCCTTTGTGGCCCGGCACAGCGGACCAGTAGTCGGTGAACTTGGCGAATTCTTGCGCGATGTTGGCTATCCCGCATTCAGCTGCAAATGTCAAATCAGGTTCAAAGTCTGCTGGCATGCGGGAACCGCGTGCGCCAGTTGCACCTAATGTCTTCTTCTCTATATCTTTATCTTTATCTTTATCTTTATCTTTATCTGGAGTTCTTTTGCGTTCGGCTGCGTTCGGTTGCGTTTGCTTTTGGGCCTCACGCCATGCTTTCGCTCTGGCCGCAGAGCCATCTTCACGCTCAACTTGCCGTGATTCCCAGCCAGAGATGCGCTCACCATCGAGCACACGCCCTTGCATGGCGGAGAGGATTTGTTCGACTTGTTCAAGCTCAATGTCCAATGCGCTCGCGATGTCTTCACCGCACACATTTGTCGTTCGCCCGCGTTCGGTTGCGTTCGATGCAATCACAAGCAAATGCACATAGACGGCCATGACCGATGGAATTGGCTGTTGGGACACCCGGGCAATGGTTCGCCATTTGGGGTCATTGGGCATCTCATGCCAAAGTCTGAGCCACTGGATCGCCATCAGATAGCCCTCCGTTGGCGCTCATCGCGCTTAAAGCGCAGCACAACAAAATAGACATCGAACATGTCTTGCTGTTTAAGCATAAGAACGACCTGGGTGTGCAGCTGAGAGTGGCAGACCAGCAAACAATCGTGGCGGTGCCCGTTTGTGGATTTCGTACAGATAAGGGCCAAGCCGACCCAACTGGCTGTTCAATCGTTCCAAACTAAGGCTCATAAACGTGGCCAGCACCGGGCGGCTGGGCAAAAAGCCTTGCTGAGCACTGCCAATCAGCAGCAGCATCACCAACGCCTGGGCATCGGCTGACTCAAGGTGCTGCAAGCCCAGTTGGGTCAGCACTTCTTGGTACACCGGCCCCCACGGCGCAGTGCGGTGTGTAAATGGCTGGAAACGCTGCCACTGTTTGACACGCAAGCGAGAGTGCTGCATCGCGTGGCCCAATTCAGCTGGCGTCAGCCACGGGCTTCACCCTGCTTTTGGGCAGCTTGCGCAATTCGGGCCAGTGCAAGGACCAATCGGGACGCAACTCTTGGCGCGTGATCTGGCCCTGCGTGAGTTCTTCAATGCGCACGCAGTGCTGCGTCGCCAGCACGCGACTGCCATAGCCGCAATTGCGCAAATGCGCATAAGAGGTGCCGACCTCCCGCGCCAACCGCAGGCGCTCATTGAGCGACAGTCCTCGCAAATGAATTTGAAGTTTTTTTATTCGCATGTACGAATAATAAACCTACGGGTGTGATTAAAATCAAATTGCGCGATATTTATTTTAGCTACTATGCGCCCATGGATGAAATCAGTCGTGTGCGTTTAAAAAACCTGATTGCCTTGGATTTACGCGCCAAGCAGTTGAACGATCTTGTGGGCAACTCCCTGACCTACTGGTATGACATGCTCAAAGGCAACAAGGGTTTTGGTGAGCGCGCCGCGCGCAAGCTCGAAGATAAATTGCACTTGGCGCCAGGCTCGCTGGATATTCCCGACAGCTGCAAGCCGTTTGACCCCAATGCACCACCACCTCCCCCCACGATTCAAGGCCAGCCACTGGCCCCTGACACGGTACTCCTGGCCAAGTGGTTTGAAAAATTACCAGAAGATTCGCTGGAACGCTTTCAGGCATCAGCGGCCATCATGCAAGTCATCATCGGTTACTTGCCAGGCGGCATCCACCACCTCCCTAAGACTGGTGATGATCTAACGCCCACTCCGCCGCCCACCGCTTCTGCTGTGGCGAAAACACGGCACGCTTAAGCCGCTGCTCCCCCGCCCAATGGGCGTAGTTCGCCCACACTGACAGGTCGGATTCAGCCAGCACGATGGCGGCGGGTCGCTGGCCATGCGCCATGCAGGCGTCAGAAAAAGTGGGGGACTGACTCAGCAGCGTGACGGATCGGTCCAGGTACAGCACTTGGCTGGCCGTTCGATTCACCGCCAGTGCCGTCGCTTGGCGCAGCACTTCAATAGCCTGGAGATCAACCAGGCCCCGAAAATAAATTGAGACTAATTGATCAGCATGGCTGTGCACAACTTTGGCTGAACACTGCGCCAGCTTAAATTGCATCTTGCCGCCGACCAATTGACAGGACACCAAACCTGTGTGTTGCGCGAAAGTGGTCATCAAAATCTCCCCAGATAAATTTGTGGGAGCCGATAGTAATCAAAAAAACAAATTGTTCTTTATCGCGGCATTAGCCCCTGCTCTTGGTCAAGTTCTGCTGCTTGCTGGATCGGCGCGCGACCCCATGACTGTGTTTTTTTAATCGCACTGCAACGCTTTATTGCGAACTTTGACGCGCCATCACCACATATTTTTGGTTTTTTTACGTGTTTCATCGGGCTAAACGAGCGGTGTGAGAAATCTGCGCTTAAATAATTATGCGAATTAAATAATTTACAAACGCACTAAAGAAACCTTTCGGTGTATGATTATTCTCAAATGAATCACGATCACACGAAAGCTTGCTTTGAGATGCCACAACACCTGCGCTTTGCGCGAACCACCCATGAAGCATTTCCATGTGGCGTGGCCTATGCCGCAGCGCTGGAACGGCCCAGACCACAGCGCACACGCTACCGGCGCCTGGTATTTTTTTGTGTCTGTCTTGGGGTAGTGGCATGTCTGTTTTTGTAACGCTATTTTTTCAAAACCGATTGATGGGGCTGTCCGTGTGGTACGCCCTCAACAACGCATGGCACTTGGCAAGGAGCATGAGATGAAGAAAAGTATGAATCCCGGTGCTGACAGCAAAACGCACTGGAAGCAACTGATGAACCCGGAGTTTTTAGGGGCTTATTCACTGCCCGAGGGCGAGGACCTGGTGGTCACGATTGCCTGTGTCAACAACCGCGAAATCGTGGGTGCGCAAGGCAAAAAAGAAATCCTCACGGTGGCCACTTTGGTCAATGAGAAGCCGATGATTCTGAACGCCACCAATTGCAAAGCACTGGCCAAGCTGTATGGCAAGCACATTGAAGATTGGGCTAATCAGTCGATTACGCTGTTTGCCAGCACCACCAAGTTTGGCGGCGAGATGGTGGAGTGTTTGCGCATCAAGCCACAAACCGTGGTGCTGGCCAAACCCACCTTGAGCGACGAGCGCTTGACGAACGCCATCGCGCAGATTCAAGCGGGCAAGTACAGCATCGACAAATTAACCAGCAGCTACCAACTCAGCCCAGCCCAGCTGAGCCGCCTCACAGAGCGTCCACATGCATAAGTTTCGTGCCTCCTCGCTGGGCGACATCATGAGCGACCCCAAAAGCAGCAAAGAGCCCTTGTCCGCCGGGGCCAAAACCGTCTGTGAAAAACTGGCCAAGCAACTGGTCTATGGCTACACGGAAAGCATCAGCAGCAAATACATGGACAAAGGCCTGGCGGTGGAAGACCGCTCGATTGAGTTGGTCAACAGCGTGCTGTTTACCGACTACGTCAAAAACACCGAGCGGCGCAGCAATGAGTGGATCACTGGGGAGGCCGACATCGTCACGCCCACCAAGATCATCGACATCAAGTCGTCTTGGTCACTCAGCACCTTTCATGCGTTGGCCCAGGACGGCATGAACAAGACCTATGAGTGGCAAGGCCGCGCTTACATGTGGCTGTGGGATGTCGAAGCCTTTGAGATTCATTACTGCCTGGTCAACACGCCTGAGGAGTTGATTGGCTTTGAGTCCGAGACCTTGCACCAAGTCGAGCACCTCAACCCAGCCCTGCGCTTGTCGCGCGTGCTGTACCAACGAGACCGAGAGTTGGAAGAAAAAATCAAGATTCGCGTGGAAGCGGCGCGTGAATACATGGATCAGGTCATCGCAAAAATCGCCGCTGAACATAGTTTTACCTAAGGCACTTTATGCAC
>CAIMHL010000438.1 GCA_903840825.1 uncultured beta proteobacterium | reverse complement strand
GTCGTGGTCCGTTAAGGCCCACAGTTCAACCCCGTTGGTTTTGGCGCGCTCGGCCAATGCCTCAGGGGTGAGAGTGCCGTCTGAGACAACGGAATGGCAGTGGAGGTCGGCGTTAAGTATGGAAGTCACGCCTTCATTTTAGGCGTAGCCGCCTTTACAGTTCTGCCGCCTCCACCAAAAACCGCACCCGGCGCACCCCATTCCAGGCATCGGCATCCAGCCTGAAGGCCAGCTTGACCCGGGCGGGCAAGGACTCCGTGCGGCCAAACCAGATGCCGTCCACCGGTTGGCCTTGGTGTTTCAGCTTGAGCGCCAGGTGTTTTTCACCCACCAAACGTTGCGACACCACTTCAACTTCTTCGCTGAAGGTAGGCGGTGCAAAGCCCTGGCCCCACACTTCTTTGTGCAGCGCGTCCACCAGTTCTATGCGGCGGTATTCGGGTTTTAAGGGGCCATCGGTGTCCAGGCGGCGGGTGAGGGTGGCGGCGTCCAGCCATTCCTGGGCTACTTCATTCAAGCCTTGCTCGAAGTCGTCAAAGTGCTCTTCGGCAATAGTGCAGCCGGCTGCCATGGCGTGACCGCCAAAACGCAGCAACACGCCGGGGTAGCGCTTGGCCACCAAATCGAGCGCGTCGCGCAGGTGAAAACCGGGGATGGAGCGGCCTGAGCCTTTGAGCTCGTGCTCCTTGCCGGGGGCGGCGCTGGCAGCAAACACAAAGGTGGGGCGGTGCAATTTGTCTTTGATGCGCGAGGCCACGATTCCGACCACGCCTTCGTGAAAGTCGGGGTCAAACACGCAAATGGCGGGCGGTGGTTCTTCGTCTTCATCAAACAGCCCCTCGGCAATGGCAAAAGCTTGCTCGCGCATGTTGCCTTCAATTTCGCGGCGTTCGCGGTTGATGCCGTCCAGCATTTTTGCCAACTCGTCGCCCCGCGCCGGGTCGTCGGTCAGCAGGCACTCAATGCCAAGCGTCATATCCGACAAGCGCCCGGCC
Organism: uncultured beta proteobacterium; assembly: GCA_903840825.1. Lineage (GTDB taxonomy): Bacteria > Pseudomonadota > Gammaproteobacteria > Burkholderiales > Burkholderiaceae_C > Rhodoferax. The sequence continues at coordinate 597 of CAIMHL010000438.1, read as the reverse complement.
GCGTTGATGCGCGGCCCCAGGGCAAAGCCAAAGTCAAAAGTGGTAGCTACCGGCGCACTGCGCCCGGCTGCTACAAAAAGAGAAGCTAGCCCAGCAGGCAGAGAAAGGGCGCGGATTCGTTTCAGGCCTTGGGCTACTAGGCGGCGGTTGTTGGCGTCGAGTTTGACGACATCGGCCACCGTGCCCAGCGCCACCAAGGGCAGCAGCGCGTCCAGCTTGGGCTGGTTGGCAGCATCAAACACCCCGCGACGGCGCAACTCGGCGCGCAGTGCCAACAGCACATAAAACATAACGCCCACCCCGGCAATCGATTTGCTCTCAAACGTGCAGCCCGGCTGGTTGGGGTTGACGATGACATCGGCTTGCGGCAACACGATCTGGCCGTTGATTAAGGCGGGTAAATGGTGGTCGGTGACCAGCACTTGCAGGCCCAGCGCTTTGGCCGTAGCCACACCGTCAAAGCTGGCAATGCCGTTGTCCACGGTGATCAACACATCGGCGCCGCTGTCTTTGACACGTTGGGAAATGGGCGAGGTTAGGCCGTAGCCATCCACCACGCGGTCGGGCACGATGTAATCCACATACTTGGCGCCCAGC
>CAIMHL010000437.1 GCA_903840825.1 uncultured beta proteobacterium | reverse complement strand
GGTTTTGTCCGCTCAAATTTCTCTTTTGCCATTTCTCGACTCCGAAAAAAACATTAAAAAACCATTACTCGAATCTATGGTGCCCATGGCGGGAATCGGACCCGCGATCTCTCCCTTACCAAGGGAGTGCTCTACCACTGAGCCACATGGGCTAACTCAAACTTCTCTGACCAACCCCCACAGAGGGTCGACCCACACGACTTTTCCCAGCGCAAACCGGCGAACACCTTGGAGCGGGAGACGGGAATCGAACCCGCGTCATTAGCTTGGAAGGCTAGGGTTCTACCATTGAACTACTCCCGCATGGAAGCTGAACCTGTCAACTCCAAACGCCCCACATCTCGCTCGACCATTTTCACTGGTGGAGAGGGCTGGATTCGAACCAGCGTACTCGTAAGAGGGCAGATTTACAGTCTGCTGCCATTAACCACTCGGCCACCTCTCCAACTAGAGCCACAGATTATGCCATGGAAACGTCACCCCAAACACTACTTTCTCAAACCAACTGACCAATCAATCGCGTTGGCGCCGTTTTTTTGCAAAAACTGATTGGCCAGACTGAAGTGTCCGCAGCCCACAAATGGGTGCGGTTTTCTGCTTGCTGACAGAGGCGAGGGGTGATTGGCGGTCAATATCAAGTGCTTGGGTTCGTCGTTTTTGCCGGAGCCGGCCTGAACTGATTCAATTAAGGGTATTTTGCTTTGCGCATGCTTTCCCCAAAGCATAAATACAACTGGCTCTGCCTTTTTTGCTACTGCTTGCACGATCTCGTCGGTCAATGCCTCCCATCCCTTGCCTGCATGACTGGCTGGTTGACCCGCCTCAACAGTCAGCACCGTATTGAGCAAAAGTACGCCTTGCTGCGCCCATGGCACCAGCGAGGCCTCACTGCGATTGGGCGTGGCCGCACGAACCAAGGAGGTGTCTCTTTCAATTTCCTTAAGCATATTTCGCAATGAGGGTGGCGTCTTGATGTGATTGGGTACCGAAAAAGCCAAGCCTTGCGCTTGGCCCATGCCGTGATAAGGGTCTTGACCCAAAATGACCACCTTCACTTGGGCCAATGACGTTAATTCAAGGGCCCAAAAGGGCTGCGCCGGATAAATGACGGCACCCTGTTCCAAGCGTTTTGCAACGAATGTCGCCAAATCCTGGCCTGTCTTCGAGGCCAAAAAATCGCCAACCAGCGCCTGCCAGTCGCTGGCCACCGCCCACTGCTGGGGGGTCCACGCAGTTAAACCATCTGTGATCAACTTGTTTTGTGCCTCGTGGTCTGCCCCAAAATCCAGACCCGACTGGTACGACGTGTCAATGGGCATTCAAGGCGCTCCCGCTGCCTGCTTGACCGACGTCAACGCCCAAATTCAGCACAGGTTGCCTTTAACTGCGCACTATTTTGTTGAGGCAAACAGCGCCTCAAGGGCCGCTCCTGGGTCGGGCGCGCGCATGAAGGCCTCGCCCACCAAAAAGGCATTGATGCCCGCCGCGCCCATGCGCAATACATCTTCGCGGGTATGAATGCCGCTCTCGGTGATCAGCAGGCGGTCTGACGGCACGCCACTCATCAGGGTCAAGGTGTTGTCCAAAGACACTTCAAACGTCTTCAGGTTTCGGTTGTTAACGCCGATCAGGGGTGTTTTCAGCTTCAAAGCACGCACCAACTCGGCGGCGTCATGCACCTCGACCAACACAGCCATGTCCAGACTTCGGGCGATCGCTTCAAACTCTTTCATCTGCGCGTCGTCCAAAATTGAGGCGATCAGCAAAATAGCGTCTGCGCCCATGGCGCGCGACTCGTACACCTGGTAGGCGTCAATGATGAAATCTTTGCGCAACACGGGCAACTGGCATGAGGCACGGGCTTGCTTGAGGTAGTCAATGCGGCCCTGGAAAAACTGCACATCGGTCAACACTGACAAGCAAGCCGCGCCATGTTCGGCGTAGCTTTGGGCAATATCGGCCGGAATAAAGTCTTCACACAGCACGCCTTTGGATGGGCTGGCTTTTTTGATCTCAGCGATCACGGCCGGGTGTCCTGCGGCCACTTTGGCACGCAAGGCACCCACGAAATCACGGGTTAAAACGCGCGACTGGGCATCGGCACGCATAATTTCAAGGGATTTTTTCCGCATCGCCGCAGCGACTTCCTCGCGTTTAACGGCGACGATTTGGTTCAGGATATCAGTCATGTTCAGGGAGGCCTTTCGGGCCATTTTTTAAAATATTGATAAAGGTGCGGTGCATCACCAGACCTACCACGATGAAAAGAGCAGACACGCTCAGCCCGCACTCAAGGCATGAGACAGTGCGATCAGTTCCGTCAACTTGGCCTTGGCTGCTCCTGACTCAATAGCAGCCCGCGCTGCGTTGACGCCTTCAAGCATCGTATTCGATACATTGGCGGCATACAGCGCCACCCCGGCATTGAGCGTCACAATATCTTTGGCAGCACCGGGGGTATTGTCCAGCACGCCCAGCAACATGGCTTTGGACTGCTCGGGCGTCTCCACTTTGAGCGCCCGGTTGCTGGCCATGACCATGCCGAAATCTTCCGGGTGAATCTCGTACTCGGTAATTTCACCGTTTTTCAACTCGCCCACCAGCGTAGTGGCCCCCAGGCTCACCTCGTCCATGCCGTCTTTGCCATACACCACGACCGCATGCTCGGCGCCCAGACGCTGCAAGGCGCGCACCTGAATGCCCACCAAGTCCGGGTGAAAAACGCCCATCAAAATATTCGGCGCACCGGCGGGGTTGGTCAGCGGCCCGAGCAAGTTGAAGATGGTTTTAATGCCCAACTCTTTGCGTACCGGCGCCACGTTTTTCATGGCGGGGTGGTGGTTGGGCGCGAACATAAAACCCACGCCGGCCTGGGTAATGCACTTGGCAATCGCGTCAGGCGACAGGTTGATGTTGATGCCAAGGGACTCCATAACGTCAGCGCTCCCGCTCTTGCTGCTGACGCTGCGCCCCCCGTGCTTGCTGACCTTGGCGCCCGCAGCCGCCGCCACAAACATGGCGCAGGTGGAGATATTGAAGGTATGCGAGCCATCGCCACCAGTGCCCACAATGTCCACCAAATGGGTTTTGTCGGCCACATGTACCTTGGTTGAAAACTCGCGCATCACCTGGGCAGCGGCCGTAATCTCACCAATGGTTTCTTTTTTAACGCGCAGGCCGGTAATGAATGCGGCAATCATCACCGGCGACCACTCGCCACTCATGATCTGGCGCACGATGTGAAGCATCTCGTCATGAAAAATCTCACGGTGCTCGATGGTGCGCAGCAGGGCTTCTTGGGGGGTAATTTTGTGGGTGTTCGGCATGATTGTTTCTCTTCAGAGGGGAGGATTGTCGGTCAGGGCCAGTTTCAGTCCAAACACGATGAACAGAGAGCCTGCAGCGCGCTCCAGCCAGACCATGCCTGACTGCAGTGCCGAAAAACGGTGGGACGCGGCGGCGGCCAGCGCGGCGTAGCCCAGCCCGACCCAGAGGCTATTGACATTAAAAATCAGCCCCAGCAGCAAAAAAGCCAGCGTCTTGTGCTCAGCACCCGGCGCAATGAACTGTGGCAAAAAAGCCAAAAAGAACAGCGCCACCTTGGGGTTCAGGGCGTTGGTCCAAAAACCTTTGATGAAGACATTTTTTAAGCCTTTTAGGCTCTCAGCCCCCGCTGAGCTTGCTAAACTAGCTATTAAATCAGGACTATTTTTCTGACTGGCCAGCGATGCGCGCCACATCATCACGCCCACATAAACGAGGTAAGCGGCGCCCAGCCATTTAAGGGCGGCAAAGGCCGCGTGCGAAGCCGCCAGCAAAGCGCTCACCCCCAATGCGGCGGCGGCAATATGGACAAAACAGCCCGCCGTGATACCCAAAGCGGCCACAGCGCCGGTTTTCCACCCTGATTTAAGTGCGTGGCTCACGATAAAGAGCACGTCCGGGCCGGGGGTCAGGTTCAGCACAACGCCGGCGGCTATGAACAAGGCCAGGTTGTCGATGCCAATGAGCACGGTGAGCGACCTTCTTTAAGCAGCCAAAAAATCACGCATCACGCCAATGGTGTGCTCAACACCTGCAGCGTCCACATCCAAATGCGTCACAAAGCGCAGGCGGTACAGGCCCGTCGCCAGCACGCCACGCGCAGCAAGAAATGAAATGAGCTCCCCAGCGCGGGCCTTGGCCTCGCCTTCCAGATCAACAAAAAGAATGTTGGTTTGGGGCTGCTCCACACGCAGATTGGCAAGCGCACTCAAACCCTCGGCCAAGCGACGCGCCAAGGCATGGTCATCGGCCAACCGGTCGATGTGATGGTCCAGAGCGTGAGACGCGGCCCCAGCCAGCATGCCTGACTGGCGCAACCCGCCGCCGGTCATTTTGCGAATGCGATGAGCGCGCGTCAAAAACTCGGCGCTGCCGCACAAGGCCGAGCCCACCGGCGCGCCCAAGCCCTTGCTAAAACACACCGACACGCTGTCAAAGCACTGGGCGATGCGGCGCGCCTCTTGGCGGGCATCGGTCCCTCGCAACGCCGCTTGCGCTACGCCGGCGTTGAAAAGGCGCGCGCCGTCTAAGTGGCGGGCCAGGCCCCGGCTTTTGGCCAACTCAGTGGCTTGCTGCACATAGTCATGGGGGAGCAATTTACCGCCTATGGTGTTCTCTAGGGTGCGCAGGCGGGTGCGCGCAAAGTGAGCGTCATCGGGTTTGATGGCGTCTTCAATGTCGGCCAAAGCCAAGCTGCCATCTGCTTGGTGATTGAGGGGTTGCGGCTGCACGCTGCCCAGCACTGCAGCGCCACCGCCTTCCCAGCGGTAGGTGTGCGCCATCTGGCCCACGATGTATTCGTCGCCACGCTGGCAATGCGCCATGATGGCGCACAGGTTACTTTGCGTGCCCGTGGGCATGAACAGCGCGCCCTCAAATCCCAGCATGTCTGCCATCTGGTCTTGCAAGGCGTTGACGCTGGGGTCATCGGCAAACACGTCGTCACCCAGCGGTGCGGCAAACATCGCCTCGCGCATGGCGGGCGTAGGCTGGGTGACGGTGTCGCTGCGAAGATCAACGCGCATGAAAGCAGGTTTAAGCATGAAATTGACCTCTAGAGCTTATTTAGCTTGCTTTAGCAGCTATCTAATTAATTAAAATGGCCAGCACTTTTAGCTTGCAGACAGGCCTAAGGCACCAGCGGCTGCTCGCTGGCACGGGGCGCCAGAAAGTTTTTCAGCATCGCGTGCCCATGCTCGGTCAAGATGCTCTCGGGGTGAAACTGCACGCCCTCGATGTCCAGTGTGCGGTGCTTGACGCCCATAATTTCGCCGTCTTCAGTCCAAGCCGTCACCTCAAGACAGGGCGGGCAGGTGGCCCGCTCTATGGCCAGGGAGTGGTAGCGGTTGACCGTGAACTGCTCGGGCAGATGAGCAAACACACCGGCTTGCGTGGTGCTGATGAGCGAGGTTTTGCCGTGCATCAACTGCTGCGCCCGAATAATTTTGCCGCCAAAGGCAGCCCCCACGGCCTGGTGGCCCAAGCAGACGCCCAATATCGGCAACTTGCCCGCAAAGTGCTGGATAGCCGTCACCGAAATACCGGCTTCAGCGGGTGAACACGGACCGGGCGAGATCACCAGGCGGTCGAGTTGGCCTGCTTTGAGCTTGGCGTCTATCTCGTCCAAGGTAATTTCGTCATTGCGAAACACCTCCACCTCGGCCCCCAGCTCGCCCAAATACTGGACGATGTTGTAAGTGAACGAGTCGTAGTTGTCGATCATCAACAGTTTGATTTTTTGCACCATGATTTACTCCAACCCTTCTTCCACCAACTCACTCGCCCGCAGCAGCGCCCGCGCCTTGGCCTCGGTCTCTTTCCACTCCAACTCAGGCACCGAATCGGCCACCACGCCGGCTGCCGCCTGCACATACAGGGTTTGGTCTTTGATGATGCCGGTGCGAATAGCAATGGCCACATCCATATCGCCCGCGTAGCTCAGGTAGCCGCAGGCACCGCCATACAAGCCGCGCTTGGTGGGCTCCAATTGGTCAATCAGCTCCATCGCGTGCACTTTGGGCGCGCCGGTGAGCGTGCCCGCGGGGAATGTGGCTTTAAGCACGTCCATGCTGGTCATGCCCTCAAGCAGCGTGCCCTCAACGTTGCTCACGATATGCATCACATGGCTGTAGCGCTCCACGCTAAAGGCCTCGGTCACCTTGACGCTGCCAATTTTGGCAATGCGGCCAATGTCGTTGCGGGCCAGGTCAATCAGCATGACGTGCTCGGCGCGCTCTTTAGGGTCGTTAATCAACTCCACCTCGGCGGCCTTGTCCAGCTCAGCACTGGCGCCACGCGGGCGCGTGCCCGCCAAAGGGCGAATGGTGATTTTTTGCTCGGTCTTGCCCTCGATCGTCACTTGCTCCTGGCGCACCAAAATTTCGGGACTCGCCCCCACCACATGGAAGTCACCAAAGTGGTAGTAATACATGTACGGGCTGGGGTTGAGCGCGCGCAGCGCCCGGTACAAACTCAGCGGCGACTCGGTAAAGCGCTTCTTGATGCGCTGGCCCACCTGCACTTGCATGAAATCGCCCCCGGCAATCAGCTCTTTGGCATGCACCACGGCGGCGATGTAGTCAGCCTTGGCAAACTCGCGCTCGGCGGGGTAACCCTGAGTCGGCTTGACCACAGGGGCGCTGACCGAGTATTTGAGTTGCTCTTTCAGCTCGCGCAGGCGCTTCTTGGCGTTGGCATAGGCCTCGGGCTGGGCGGGGTCAGCGTAAACAATTAAATACAACTTGCCGGAAAGATTGTCGATCACCGCCAACTCTTCGCACTGCAAGAGCAGGATGTCCGGGCAACCCAGCGTGTCGGGCG
>CAIMHL010000436.1 GCA_903840825.1 uncultured beta proteobacterium | reverse complement strand
GCGCGGCCTTTGGCTTTTTGGGCTTCCATGGCGGCCGCAAAACCGGCTTCGTCCACGCTCAAATCGCGCTCGCGGCAAACGTCGGCTGACAAGTCGAGCGGAAAACCAAAGGTGTCGTGCAATTTAAAAGCTACTTCACCGGGCAATACTTGAACGCCGCCTTCAAGGGCTGCATCCAAAATTTGCATGCCGTTTTCCAGCGTCTCAAAGAAGCGCTCTTCTTCGGCTTTGAGCACGTCAATGATGCGTTTTTCGTCCGCTTTGAGCTTGGGGTAAGCCTCACCCATCAACGCCACCAAATCGGGCACCAGTTTGTGGAAAAACGGTGTTTTCTTCTCCAACTTGTAGCCGTGGCGAATAGCGCGTCGAATAATGCGGCGCTGCACGTAGCCTCGGCCTTCGTTGGACGGGTTGACGCCGTCGCTCACCAAAAACGCAGTGGCGCGGATGTGGTCGGCAATCACGCGCAGGCTCTTGTTGTTCAGGTCGGTGCAGCCGGTTTCACGGGCAGCGGCCTTGATCAAGGCGTCAAAAATGTCGATTTCATAATTGCTGTGGACGTGTTGCAGGATGGCGGCCAAGCGCTCCAGGCCCATGCCGGTGTCCACACAGGGCGCAGGCAATTTGACCAGACTGCCATCGGGCTGCATGTCGAACTGCATGAACACATGGTTCCAGATTTCAATAAAACGGTCGCCATCTTCACCGGGGCTGCCCGGTGGGCCGCCAGGAATGTGGGCGCCGTGGTCGTAAAAAATCTCTGAGCACGGGCCGCAAGGGCCGGTGTCGGCCATCATCCAGAAGTTGTCTGAGGCATACTTTTTGCCTTTGTTGTCGCCAATGCGCACGATACGGTCAGCGGGCAGGCCAATCTCGTTGTGCCAGATGTCATAGGCTTCCTGATCGTCAATATAGACCGTGACCAACAAGCGCTCGGCAGGCAAACCGTAGACTTGGGTGAGCAGTTCCCAGCCCCATTTGAGCGAGTCGCGCTTGAAATAATCGCCAAAGCTCCAGTTGCCCAGCATCTCAAAGAAGGTGTGGTGGCGGGCGGTGTAGCCCACGTTTTCCAGGTCGTTGTGCTTGCCGCCTGCCCGCAAGCAGGCTTGTACTGAGGCGGCACGCACATAAGAACGCTTGTCGGTGCCCAAAAACACGTCCTTAAACTGCACCATGCCCGAATTGGTAAACATCAGCGTGGGGTCGTTGCCCGGCACCAAAGGGCTGCTGGCCACTACGGTGTGGTTTTTGGAGGCAAAGAAGTCAAGAAAAGTTTTGCGAATGTCTGAGACATTCATGAGGGGCGTGGTCATGTCAATTATTTCTTTGAGCAAGGGAAAAATAAGATGGAGCCTAGCCAGCTAACTGCTGCACAGGCTCGTCAATCATTATCGCCCAGCCAAAAAGAGTCCAAGCTGTGGCCAAACAACAGTCAAAGCAAGAGATCGGTGCCTTCAGGGAATATTGTTCTCAAGAAAGGAAAACACGGCATCGTCGTCACAAAAAGCCACATTAAACCGAAGCCAGGGGCTCGATTCCAGCTCTGGACTGAATAAGTTGCCGGGGCCCAGCAAAATATCCTGCTCGACTGCCTTGTAGGCCAACTCGGTGGCGTTGGCCAATTGCGGGTGATGGGCCCACAAGAAAATACCCGCTTTGGGCTCAGTGAATATTTCGAATCCGATGTTGATCAACCTTTTGGCGGCATTCTCATGCGCCTTGGCCAGACGCTCCCGCACCCCTTTGATGTGCTTTCGCCAGCGGCCATCAATCAGAGCCCCATAGGCCAGTCGTTCACTGAACTCAGACGAGGTCAAGCCCGAGATCATCTTGAGCTGCGCCAGGTCTTCCAACAACTCAGGGTTTGCGGCCAAGTAGCCCACACGGATATTGGGCGAGATGGTCTTGGAGAAGCTGCTGATGTAGATGACCCGGTTCAG
>CAIMHL010000435.1 GCA_903840825.1 uncultured beta proteobacterium | reverse complement strand
GGCCAGCCAGGCTTGTTGGGACACAGGCAGTTTGTCGCCGATCCAGTGCGAGCGCTTTTTCTTGGCCGGCGGATTGATCACGCCGGCAATATGACCCGACGCACCCATGACACAACGCTTGGGGCCTTTGAGCACCTGGGTCGACGCGTAAGCGCCGCCTATCGGCACGATATGGTCTTCACGCGAGCCATAGATATAGGCCGGCATGTCGAGCTTTGACAGATCTATCTTTTCACCGCAGACAGTGAGTTTGCCGCGCTTGACAAGGCTGTTCTCGAAGTAGGTGTTGCGCAGATACCAGGCGTAAAAAGGTCCGGGCAGGTTGGTTGAGTCGCTGTTCCAGTAAAGCAGGTCAAAAGGCGGCGGCGTTTCGCCCTTGAGGTAGTTGCCGACCACGTAATTCCAGACCAGGTCATTGGGGCGCAAAAAGCTGAAGGTCGAGGCCAGGTCCTGGCCCTTGAGCAGACCGCCGCTGCCCATTTGCATTTCGCGGAACTTGACGGCCGTCTCGTCAATGAAGATGTCCAGAATCCCGGTGTCCGAGAAATCCAGCAAAGAGGTCAACAGCGTCAGGCTGGCCACCGGCTTTTCGCCGCGCGCGGCCAGCACGGCCAGCGCAGTGCTCAAAATGGTGCCGCCCACGCAAAAGCCCAGCGCATTGATGCTCTTGGCGCCGGTGATCTCTTGGGTCACCGTGATCGCTTTGATCGCGGCGTCTTGCACATAGTTGTCCCAGGTTTTTTTGGCCAGGCTGGCATCGGGGTTGCGCCAGCTGACAACAAAGGTGCGGTGGCCCTGCGCCACCGCATAACGGATCAGTGAGTTTTCGGGCTGCAGGTCCAAGATGTAGAACTTGTTGATGCAAGGTGGCACCAATAAAAACGGCTTCTCATAGACCCGCGCGGTCAACGGTTTGTACTCGATGAGCTGAAACAGCTCGTTCTCGAACACCACCGCGCCCTCAGTCGTGGCCACGTTTTTGCCCACCTCAAACAGGCTCTCATCGGTCATCGACACATGGCCCTGCTGCAGGTCATGCAGCATGTTCTGGACGCCCTTGGCAATGCTCTGGCCTTTGGTTTCAATGGCCTTTTGTTGGGCGTCGGCATTGAAGGCCAAAAAATTGCTGGGCGCGCTGGCCGCCAGCCACTGCTCCACGGCAAAGCGGATGCGGGCGCGGGCCTTGGTGTCAGCCTCTACCGCGTCGGCCAGCCCCATCAAGGTGCGCGCATTGAGCAGGTAAGCCGATGCCGAAAAGGCCGCCAGCGGGTTGTCGCTCCAGGCCTGGGATGCAAAACGTTTGTCTTTGGGCTGGGCGGTGCCGCTCAGGTTGGCAGCCCACAGGGCCGCGGCGTCTTGCAGGTATTGCTGCTGCAGGACCTGAATTTTGTCTGGATCAAATTGAACCGGCGCGGCCTTCGGGTCCGACGCATTGGCAGTCAAATCACTAAGGTCCTTGGCCTGCAAAGACTGCAGACTTTTAGCCCAGTTGTGTGCCAGGGCTTCTTGGAATTGCTGGACTGATTGAGCCCATAATGCCTGCGGTGTTTGCGCCACGCGCTGTCTCCTG
>CAIMHL010000434.1 GCA_903840825.1 uncultured beta proteobacterium | reverse complement strand
GGCCCTGACCCACGACCCCAAATTGGACGACATGGCCTTGATTGAAGCCTTGCAGTCGAGCGCGTTTTATGTCGGCGCCCTAGGCTCAAGAAAAAATCAGGAAACGCGCAAACAAAGATTGGGTGAGCACTTTGACCTGACCGAGCCCGAGTTGGCCCGCCTGTATGGCCCGGTCGGGTTGGCACTGGGTGCCAAAACACCGGCCGAAATAGCGGTCTCCATCATGGCCGAGATTGTGCAGGTCAAAAATGGCGTTGTGGGTGGTGCCCTGGCTGTGCGCATCACGCAGGCCACACAGGGGTGCGCCCTGTCTTGAGATAGCCCTACGTGCGCAGGGTTTTTTTGAGGGAGTGGCACAGGATGCTGCAACAATAAGCCTACTTAAGGAGCATCTGCATGGGACAAAGACTGACACAAATCGCCACCCGCACCGGGGACAACGGCACCACGGGCTTGGGCGACAACACCCGCGTTTCCAAAAACAGCCTGCGCGTACACGCCATGGGCGATGTGGACGAACTCAACTCCAACATCGGCGTGCTGCTCTGCGAAGACATGCCACAAAGCGTGCGCACGCTGCTGGTCGATATTCAGCACGAGCTTTTTAACCTGGGCGGCGAGTTGTCGATTCCCGGTTACGAGTTGCTCAAAGCCGAGGCCGTGCTGGCACTGGATGCCGCGTTGGATGAGCACAACGCCGCCTTGCCCAAGCTGCAGGAATTCATCTTGCCCGCAGGCAGCCGGGCCGCCTCGTTGGCCCACGTTTGCCGCACCGTGGCACGCCGCGCTGAGCGGGCTTTGGTCGCGCTGGGCAACGAAGAAGCCCTGAAAGACACCCCCCGCCAGTACCTCAACCGCCTGAGTGATCTGTTGTTTGTGTTGGCCCGTGTGCTGAATCGCTACAACCCGAACGGTTCAGTGGGCGATGACGTGTACTGGAAAAGCGAGCGCTTGGCGCAGTCAGTGGCTGAATAACCGACTTAAATAGCTATTTTATTTGTAGCTGCTTAAGCGCGCTGCATAAGCCTCAGTAACCAATTTAGTTAATAATTATCGTGGCGCCAGCACCGCCATAGTGATGCGTGAAACACAGGTCAACTCCCCCGCATCGTTGTGCAGGTCAATTTGCCAGACCTGAGTGGTGCGCCCAATGTGCACAGGGCGGGTGATACCGGTCACCCAACCGCTGGTGGCGCCTTTGAGGTGGTTGGCGTTGATGTCCAAGCCCACGGCCCGGTAGCCTTCAGGGGCCGAGTAGGCCGCACCACAAGAGCCCAAAGTTTCCGCCAGCACCACGCTCACGCCGCCGTGCAACAAGCCATAAGGCTGGCGAGTGCGCTCATCCACCGGCACGCGTGCCCGAATGAAGTCGTCGCCCACTTCCAAAAATTCAATCCCCAGCCGGGCCACCGCCGTGTTGATGTGAATGGCGGTGAGTTCTTCGACCGAGATGGGTTTTTGCCAGATGCGCATGGAAGTGGGTCCGTTTTAAGTAAAAAGGCCACTATAAACGGCAATCTGAAGTCGAAGGC
>CAIMHL010000433.1 GCA_903840825.1 uncultured beta proteobacterium | reverse complement strand
CGAGTCTCATTCAGTTAGAAATGAGTTGTTTAGCTCGTCTTTAAAATATAACAAATAAAAAAATTTAAATCAAAAAATGTCATAAAAAAAATAGAAAGCAATTAAGATTGATGTAATTTTAAAAAAATTATTTTATTTGTTGAAAAGTATCGCTCTGATGCTTAATTTGAAGGTTGTTCGCATGAAGGCAGTTAAAAAATCAGTGGCTTCCCAAATTCGTGATGCTCTGCGTCGGGATGCATTTCGAATCGAGCCTTTAGAGCCCCGTGTTCTGCTTTCGGCAGATCCCATATTTGCTCCTGCGCTTGTGGCACTCTCACCTGATCGCAGCGACATTCAGAGCATGAGTGAAGCTTATGCGGCGGCACTGGTAAATAGCAGTCCTTCGATTTCCGTGCCCATCTTGGCGCGGTTGTTGTCATATCCAAAAATTAACACTTCATCCCAAAATTTTGCGGTTGATGCAGTGTTCTTTGACATGGGCGAAATGGAGTTGCAATCCGGTTTCATGGACGCCTCTTTAAGAGTGGCAGCCAACGAAGTATTAGCAGGGAGCGGCACGTTGGACGTCAGTCTGTTCAATGGCGGCATAGTAAGCCCAGGCTACTCACCTGGGGTGCAAACCATTACGGGCGATTACACGCAGGCCGCAAACGGTACATTGCTGATCGAAATCGGAGGCGACACTGCCGGTACCGGTGGTGGCTTTTACGATCAGATCAATATCAGTGGTTTGGCGGTGCTCGATGGCACCCTTGCCGTTGACTTATGGGGTGGCTATAAGCCCAAAGATGGGCAAGTCTTCAACGTCATGAACTTTGGGTCTGCCACGGGCAAGTTTGATATCGGAACCGGCCTGCTCAAAACCAATGATGGTGTGTTTTTTGAGGTTACCCAAAGCTCCACCAGTCTCACCTTGACTGCGCACACGATAGACCCGTCACTCGACTACATCCTGGATGTGCTTGATGCCGACCCCACCGATACCTTGGGCTTGGGCTCCACCCAGACCAACCAGATTGGTCAGTGGCTCAATTTCAATTATTTCCAAGACGTAGCTCCTGTCACTTTCAGAGGCAGTCTGAATCTAGACAACAAGCTCAGTGCAAACGGTGCCTTCACACTGGGCTACAACGCCGATGAAGGCCTTACCTCAGCGGATGGCAGTGCCTTGAATGCCAACATCTGGAGCCTGAGCGCTAGCAATGTCTCTGGTTTTCTGGGTATGTCAGACAAAGGTCTGTCACTCAGCGGTCTCGACCTTAATCTGGCCTTTGTGCAGGCCGAAAACACCGGCTACGGCTGGGTTATGGGCCAGGGCACCCTAGACAGTGCCAGTATCAGAGGAATCACAGGGTTAAGCCTTTCAGGAACAAATCTGGCCCTCGATTTCAATTGGGGCTATGGCAATTTGGTCGGTGGCATTGCCAATAATAGCCTCCTCAACCTGATAGCCACCCCCTTTTCGGTGGGCAGCAGCACATTTAATAGTGATGGCTCTGAAGGCGAATACCTGCTGGCCACTGGAACGCTCACTGGCTCGGTCGGGGACGTATCTTTAAATGCGACCGTGGGCGTGTCGATTCTTGAAACCGCCTTTGTCATCGCCGGGCGCGATGTAAGCGCCAGTTTGGCCGCAGGCGGCATGACAGCAGGCTTGAGTAATGGCACTTTTGGCCTGTTGTCGGATTCGTCTGGCCTGGTGTTTGAAGCTGTCGGCACTTTGAGTTTGAGCGGCGGCGGCTTTGCCAGCGTCAGTGCCGACTCGGCCCGGGTTGTCTTCAATAACACGGGCGTATTGCAGACCGGGCGGGCGCTCAGGTTTGCAGGCAACTTTAGCTACACCTTTGAGGATGTGGCCGCGTCAAGTAATTTGCAGGCTGTCGGCGTTACTGGCTTGTCTGCCAACCTGGGCTCAGGCCTGAGTATTGGTGGCAATTTCGCGTTTGAGAAAGATACCAGTGCCAACACCATGCGGGTTGTGGCTAAAAATGCCTCCGCTCAGGTGGCAGCGGGCAGCATGGCCGTGGGCGTATCAAATGCCTCTTTGGGCTTGTCGGTTTCCGCTGCGGGACGTGTACTCGAAGCCAGCGGCGCCCTCAGCGCCAATCTGGGTGAAGACATCGCTGTTTCAGCCAGCCTTGTCACCTTAAGTATGAATGAAACCACGGTGGATGCTAGCAGTACCAGCATCACCGCTGCGGGCCAGTCGCACACCTTTGGCAGTGCAATGCAAGTGGGCGCTAAAGAGCTTTCGATCGTTGGTGCCGAGCTGACCCTTGCAGGCTTCATTCAGGCATCAGGCTCACTGGTGGTGCGCTGGGCTGGCCAGCCTGCTGCCCTGACGCTGGCCGATGGCAGCACGCGCAACGCAAGCCAGATATGGGTGGCTGGTAGCGGGTTGTCTGCGGCCGTGGGCCTGAACCCCGGCAAGACCGGTTTCATCGGTTTGCAGGCTACCGGGCTTGAGTTTGTGTTGGGTCTATTCTCTGATACAGAAAACGCCCTCAATCAATGGAAAAGCCTATCCGGCACCATGGGCTCGGCCAGTTTGTCCGGCATTGCCGATTTCACCCTTGCCGCCAACGCACTGGCGCTGACCTACAACACCGCCACCAATCAACAGCGAGTCGCTGACTTCACGGACAGCCATGCCATGGGCATCACGCTCGGTGGCAAGGCACTCAACTTGTTAGCCGATGCAGCCAAGGGCGAACTGCTGCAAGCAAGTGGCAACCTTGAGCTAGACGTGTTTGGCTTCTTTGGAGTCAAGGGCAACCTAGCCCTGCAAAAGAGCACTGAAAAAATCACGCTAGACGATGCAGAAGTAGCTGCAGACGGCACGGTGACTAAGCCGGCCAGCCAGATAAGCGTAAACATGCTCACCATTGGTGGCTCCAACCTGAGCGCCTATGCGGGCCTTAATGGCGGCTTCAATGCTGACGGCACGCACAGGGCCAGCCTGACCGGTCTGAGCCTCACGGGCGTTGAATTCGGCCTGGCCATAGCTGGTGAAAAACTCACCGGGTTGGAAGCAGTTGGCACCCAAGCACGCAGCTGGACCAGTCTGCAAGCCAGTGCCGCTGGAGCTGCCTTTGCGGGGGTTGCGGGCCTGACCCTCAGTGCAGACACACTCAATGTTGAGATCAACCGCCAAGCCGCAGACGGCAGTCTGGTGGATTACAAAGCGCAGGCGCTGGAGATCAACACCGGCACCACGGCTGAGCCTGCCAGCCTGACCTTGAGCTTGGATGCCAGTGAAGGCCAACTGCTGCGTGCCACGGGCAACCTTGAGCTTGACATCTTTGGCTT
>CAIMHL010000432.1 GCA_903840825.1 uncultured beta proteobacterium | reverse complement strand
GGCATATTGGGCTGCAGGGTCTTGTCTTTTTGCTTGCCGATACGCCAACGCCGCTGACCGTGGGCCTGAAACAAAAACACGTCGTAACTGTCAAAATGCGGCCCCACGCCGCCGCCATCGGTAGCAAAGCTGATCATCAAATCATCAAGGCGGGCATCGGGCACGAACCTGAATTGATTCATCAAGTCATGCACCGCATCGTGCTGCAAATCCACACCTTGCACCAGCATGGTCCAGCCGGGCTGCTTGAGCGGTGGCAGGGCGCGGCGCTCAAAGGGGCCATGCTTAAAACGCCAGCCTGGTGTTTTGCCGGGCTCTTGCACCACTAGGCGAGCTTGCGCGTCTTCGCTGGCGGCAAGTTCAAACAATTCGCTGCGGTTCAGCAAGGGTTTGAAATTGGGAATGGCCTGACGCACCAACAAGGGCTTTTTTTGCCAATGGCGTTTCATGAATAATTGGGGGCTCAGTCCGCCCAGTAATTGAAGCGGTTGGTTAACATCCATAGTGCGGCAATCCATTCTTAAAGTTACGACCATTCTCCTATGAAAATCAAACAACAATCCGTGGTGGCCTTGACCTGGATCTTGAAAGACACACTTGGCGAAGAACTCGATGTGCTCGACGACTCGGTCGAGTTTCTGGTGGGGGGCGATGACCTCTTTGAAGTTATTGAAGAAGCACTCTTGGGCTTGGAGGCTGGCGCTGAGCTGGAGCTGCAAATTGAACCCGAGCAAGGCTTTGGGGACTTCAATGACCGCTTGCTCTTCTTGGAACTGCGCTCACGATTCCCCGCTGAGATCGAAGTCGGCATGACGATTGAAGGCACGTCGTTGCCTGAAGGTTGCAACCCCGAGGCCCCCAGAGATGCGATGTATATGGTGTCGGAAATCTATCCAGAACACCTGGTGTTGGACGGCAACCACCCGCTGTCAGGCATCGCTTTGCGCCTCAATCTCAAGGTCGAGTCCGTCCGGGAGGCCACCGAGGTAGAAATTGGCCGGGGCAGCGCAGGCACCGGGTTTTTCAAGGTCCAGGCTCTGCACACCCACGCCCCCGGCAACGACACCTTGCACTAAGTTACGCTTTTCCGGTAGAGCCGTAGCCGCCCTCGCCGCGAATGCTCTCCACAAATTCAGTCACCACATTGAACTGGGCCTGCACCACGGGAACAATCACCAGCTGGGCAATACGCTCCATCGGCTCAATGGTGAACGCCACGTTGCTGCGGTTCCAGGCACTCACCATCAGTTGCCCCTGGTAATCGCTGTCAATCAACCCCACCAAGTTGCCCAGCACAATGCCGTGCTTGTGGCCCAGCCCCGAGCGCGGCAGAATAATGGCGGCGAAATTGGGGTCTTGCAGGTAAATGGCGATGCCGGTGGGCACCAGTTGCCAGGCATTGGGCTGCAAGGTGAGCGGCTCGTTCAAGCAAGCCCGCAAATCAAGCCCGGCACTGCCTGGTGTGGCGTAAGCGGGCAACTGAGTCGCCATGCGCTCGTCGATTATTTTGACGTCTATCTTCATCATGTCTTGTCTTTAACCTGGGTTCTTATTGCAATTTCAGAAATGAGTTGACGTGCCAGCGCCAGTTTGGCGGCTCTTGGCAGTTCTTTGTGGCCGTGCGCATCGACCAGCAACAACGCATTGTCGTCTTGACCAAACGTGGCGGGGCCGATGTTGCCCACCAACAAAGGTACGCCTTTGCGCAACAATTTGGCCTGCGAATTGATGAGCAAATCCTGACTCTCGGCGGCAAAGCCGACGCAAAAAAGCGCCCCAGAGCGCCCGCGCGGTGACTGCGCCAGCGTGGCCAAAATATCCGGGTTTTCTACAAAAGTAAGCTGAGGCACCTCGCCCGATCCGTCTTTTTTGATTTTGTGATCTGCTGCCTGCGCCGGGCGCCAGTCGGCCACGGCCGCTGTTGCTATAAAAATAGAAGCTGCTTCAGCATGCTGAACGGCGGCTAGAAGCATATTTAATGCAGAACGCACGTCCACCCGTGTTACGCCGCGCGGCGTGGGCAAATGCACCGGCCCCGCCACCAGCGTGACGGCAGCCCCTGCTTCGCGGGCAGCGCGGGCAATG
>CAIMHL010000431.1 GCA_903840825.1 uncultured beta proteobacterium | reverse complement strand
CTGGTCGTCGGTGATGATCTCCAGCCCCACGCCCTGCTTGGCCAATTCACTGAGGGCGGGCAAGGCCCAAGTGGCAATGCTGTCGGCGTTGATGGCAATCGAGATGCGCTCTTCTTCCTGGCCCGCTCCCAGCAAGCCGGGCGACAGGTCTTTGAGGTCGCGCTCCAGGTCCGCACGAAGCAGGCGCATTTGCATCGCATGTTTGAGCAAAAATCGTCCTGCAGAGGTTGCTTTCAGAGGACGACTGCGCACGATTAACACCGTGCCGACCTGAACCTCCAGGGAGCGCAGACGCTGCGACACCGCCGATTGGGTAATGGAGAGCCGCACGGCCGCGCGCTCAAAGCCGCCTTCTTCCATGATGGCGGCGAGGCATTCCAGGGCGTTGGGGTCAAAGGTGCTCAAGGTGTCCTTACTATAAGTTTGGCTTATGGTTTTTTAAATTGTTGAATTTTAGTGCTTGAAAGTCGCTTCCTGCCCCACACTAAGTGCATGAAAATTATTATTGTGGGCGCAGGCATCATCGGCGTCAGTACCGCTTGGCATCTTCTGGAACTCGGACACGAGGTCACTGTGGTGGATCGCCAAGCCGATGCGGCGATGGAGACCAGCTTTGCCAACGCTGGCCAAATTTCAGTGAGCTACTGCGAGCCTTGGGCCAACCGGGAGGCGCCGCTCAAAGCGCTGAAGTGGATGTTTCGCGATGACGCCCCTTTGCTCTTTCGCCCACGCCTTGATTGGCAGCAGTGGCGCTGGAGCTTGCTGTTTTTGGGCCAGTGCAACGACGCTGCCTTTGAGCGTAACGTGCAGCAGTTGGTGGCGCTGGGCGCTTACAGCCACGCTGCGCTGAAAGACGTCGTGAGTGCCACGGGCATTGACTACCAAAGGCTTGAGCGGGGTATTGCCCACTATTACACGGACCAGAAGTCGTTCGATGCTGCGGGCGATGCCGCCGCTTTGATGCGCCGCTACGGTGTTGCGCGTCAAGTCGTCAGCAAGGATGAGTTGCTGAAGATTGAGCCCGCCTTGGCGTCTTTTTCGCACCGCATTGTGGGTGGCACCTTCACTGCCAGCGACGAGTCGGGCGACGCCCGCTTATTTACGCAGGCCTTGGCCCAGCGTTGTAGGGCGCGGGGTGCCGAGTTTGTGTTTGGGCATGATGTGGTGCAATTGAATCAGCGCCAAGGCGCTATTGATTCAATAGCTATTCAAGCACGCCCAATAAGCACAGGGGCAGAATCAGCATCAAAAGCCATGCGCACACTCACAGCCGATCAATTCGTTATCGCCTGCGGCTCCTATTCGGCGCCCTTGTTGCGCACGGTAGGGGTTGATTTACCCATCTACCCTGGCAAAGGTTATAGCGCTAGTTTCAAAATCAAACGGCCCGAAGCCGCGCCTATGGTCTCAACGATTGACGATGAAATGAAAATTGCCATCAGCCGCTTGGGTGACCGGTTGCGGGTGGCGGGCACGATTGAAGTGGGCGGCTACGATTTGTCGCTCAACTCAAGAGTGGCCCGTGCACGCTGTCAAATGCTGTCAGACAGGATAGAGGCCGTTCTGCCTGGCGTTTGCGACACCCGCAATGAGGAGCAAGGCGGCGATCCCCAGTACTGGACTGGCTTGCGTCCCGCCACGCCGACCAACATTCCCTACATTGGGCAAACCAAACTACATAAACTTTGGGTTAACGCGGGCCACGGCACGCTCGGATGGACCCACGGAGCGGGGTCTGGAAAAGCATTGGCAGAGTTGATGAACGGTCAAAAACCGGCCATGCAATTCAAGTTTTTGGGTGTCAATTGAAGCTAAAAATCCGATAAGTAAGAAATCATCAAAAAATAATCGGCACGCTAGAATCATGGTTAAAATAAAAATTCAAATCCCCAAATATCCAATTACGTGTAATAAACATGCAAAAAGTCGCAATCAAGAAATCGTTCTGCACTACCCGGGAAGCGGCCACCATGTTGGGCGTATCGGTCGGCACTGTGCAGCTTTGGGTTGAGAGCGGCTTGCTGCAGGCTTGGAAAACTGCCGGCGGTCACCGCCGCGTGCTGCGCGATTCGGTAGACAATCTGCTTCACAAAGAGTCGATTCCCTCCCCAATTCCCACGCCACCAGCCCAGCCTCCTTTCAGCCCTCATCGCCTGAGTGTGATGGTGGTTGAAGACGATGCTAACTTGCTTCGCTTATACGAGGCCAACATCGCACGGTGGCCTATGGCACCCGAGATCACACTGGTCAATAACGCGGTGGAAGCCCTGTTGTTGTTGGGCCAAAAAAGCCCTGACATGCTGATTGCTGACTTGAATATGGCGGGTATGGACGGGTTCAAGATGTTGAATGTCTTGCACAACTCGCCCTCCATGTCTAACACCACCATCGTTGTGGTGACCGGCCTTGATGAGGCAGAAATTGCCAACAAAGGCGGTGTGCCAGCAGGTATTGAGGTCTTGCAAAAGCCTATTTCGTTCAGTCGGCTGCTCACCATTGCCACGGGCGTCATCAACCAACCCCGTTTTCTCCGCTTGCCAGCCTAAATAATTAGCGCCGGCTTAACCTGTGAATTTTCAAAGCAGGGAGCCGGTCAACCACTTGCTGTCAATTCGCGGCGAGGGATTGGTTGCATTCAACCGCGATGGCTGTGTCGCCATTACCAGCCCTGTATTTCTGGCCTTGACGGGGGCTGAGGTCGGTGCAGATGTGCTTTTGGGCCTGAGTGAGGCTCAATTTTCTCATTGGCTTGCACAACGCTGCACATCCGGACCACCCTTTTCTGGAATTGCTCGTATGCGTCTGCGTACGCTCCAAGACGATTCTCGTCGCAAAGAAGTCATTGAAATCAAGCAGGGCAGCGGACCGGCCACCTTGTTGGAACTGGCATGGTATGGGGAGGCATCAGAAGCCACCACAGGCGTTTTGATTGTGCGCGATGTCAGTGTTGATTCAAGCACCGACCAGGCAAAGCAAAAATTCCTGGCCACAGCTGCCCACGACCTGAGATCGCCACTGGCCAGCCTATCCGGATTTGCAGATGTCTTGCAAACCCAGACACTTGATACCGAAACCCAAGCAGAATTTCTAAAGATCATGGTGGATCAAGCTGCGCTCTTGACGCAGATGATGACGGAAGTGTTTGACTTGGCAAGAATGGATGCCCACAACGGTAAAGACTACCGGTTTGCGCGTAGCTCCCTTCAATCCATGATTTCAGAAGTTGCTGCTAAATTACCGCTGCCAAGCGGGCGCGCCCATCCCGTCTTGGTGATGCCTCAGGCACCGGTGTGGGTCATGGCGGACACGGCTAAGCTCACGCAAGCCCTGCGCCAAGTGCTCACCAATGCCTATCAATTTTCCCCTGACGGGGGCGCCGTTAGGCTTGAGGTGACGACACCTGGCGACATCAACGCGCCCGGTACGGTTTGCCTTCGGGTGGCCGATATGGGCATTGGTATGACGCCCGAGCAAGCGAGCCACGTCTTTGACCGCTACTTCCAGTTCAGCAACGCGACTACCACGGCGGGTCGTGGTTTGGGTATGGCCGTGGTGAAGATGATCGTAGAAAGACACCACGGCGATCTCCGTGTGACCAGTGCGCCCAACAAGGGAACGCAAGTCGAGATACACCTGCCTTTAGCGCAGCAAGCCAGTTAGGCACTGCGCAGCAGCTGGAGCACTTCCTCATCCTCCACCTGAGGAAAGTGGCGGTAAAACTGGCCAACCGCTTCAAAAAAGGGGGCGTCTCCAAGCACACCACCTCGTCGGCAATTGCTTCAACCTTCATTAAGGTGTCAGGGGGCGTACGCTGCCAAATAAGTTTCACCGTCTTCGCTCACCGCGCCCACCGCGAGTTCTGGCTGATGGGGCGCGCGGAGTTTTCTAACCAGCACCACGTCGAAGTCACCGCCGAGTTGCTGGGCAATTATTTTGCCCATTGGAACCGCGCCGCGCGGAATAGCCAGAACGAGGGGATGCTTGCCTTGGTAGGATTTAAGCCGTTCGGCCAATTGAATGGCGGCGTCTTTGCGGTCATTGAACATGCCCATCTCCCTTTGTTAATCATGTCATTTCCCTGATGCCACGGCCCAGGCCGGGCGCTCGGTCCGCCAGGTCTCCACCACAACCAGATAGCGCCCCGACCATGGGGTTGCTTGCCGGTTTGGATGGAGCATCCACCAGCGCTTACCTTCAAGCAGCGCCTGCTCATAGTCAGCGTCCAGCAGGCCGTAAAGGTCGATCAACTGGTTCAGTGAAGCGGGGATACGAATGCATCCTTTGGACTGCGCGCTTCCCAGGCGGGCTTCAAGAAAGTCAGGGTCAGTGGCGTGCATTTGAAGCCGCATGATGGAGGGACTCCGGTTGCCCCACCCCTTGGTGGCCAGTTGCCAGCCAAAGTCGTAGACCCGCATGCCCTTCTCGCCATAGCCTTTGATGCCAAATTCATTTTTGGTGCCTTCAGCCCGAAAATCCAGGCTGTCCAAGGTGTGTTCAAACACCCCCAAAGGCGTTTCAAAATAATCAAAACGCCCGGGTCGCCCCGTCGATGCGGGCGAGGCG
>CAIMHL010000430.1 GCA_903840825.1 uncultured beta proteobacterium | reverse complement strand
GCTGATCGCCAAATAAAAGCAACTTTTTTTACCCTGGGTTGGATTGCAAAGCGCTACCCTCAGTTGATCCAAAAAATTGTGGGTGAAGGGCATGAATTAGCCAGTCATGGTTTCGGTCATGGCCGTGTATCGGATCAAACGCCAGCCTTTTTTTCTGATGATGTCAGTCATGCCAAACATTTGCTGGAAGATATCTCTGGGCAAGCGGTCATCGGCTACCGGGCGCCAAGTTTTTCCATCGGTGCTGGAAATCTGTGGGCTTTTGAGGTTTTACAAAATGCAGGCTATCGCTACAGCTCCAGTATTTATCCGATTCGGCATGATCATTACGGCATGGTGGACGCGCCAAGAGCCGCTTTTGAAACGCGTAATGGTTTCATTGAATTCCCACTTTCGACCTGTCGCGTATTTAAAAAAAATATGCCCTCTAGTGGTGGTGGTTATTTTAGATTATTGCCCTACACGGTGTCGCGATGGATGATCAATGCGGTCAATGCAGAAAATCAGCTACCCGCTATTTTTTATTTTCATCCATGGGAAATCGACGTGCATCAACCACGCATCAAGGGCCTTGATTTAAAAACTAAATTCAGACATTACATCAATATATCCCGTATGGAACATCGTTTGAAAAAATTGTTTTCAGACTTTAGTTGGGGTCGAATGGATCAATTCTATTTTGACAAGTTGCGCTCAGATGGAAAGGTCTGACACTGCTCAATTGCCACAGGTGATACGCCTGTTGGGCCAGGATATTGAAGCGCAATGCCGGTGGGATGCCTTCGTCATGGATTGCCCTGAAGCTACTTTCTTTCATCGGTGTGGCTGGCAAAGAATCATGCAGGATTTTTTTCACCACACATCATATTTTTTGTATGCGGAGCTTGATGGTGCGATCGTAGGGGTTTTGCCTTTGACCCACGTCAAGAATTGGTTGTTTGGAAATTCACTCGTGAGTTTGCCCTTTGCGGTATACGGCGGTATAGCCTCAAACCTCCCCGCTGCCAGGCAGGCCCTTGAAGCTGAGGCCCAGCGCCTAGCCACACGTTTGGGCGTTGCGCACATTGAATGGCGCAATGTGGTGAGCCAGCATTCAGATTGGCCACTACAAGACTTGTATGTCACGTTTAGAAAAGAAATCTATACCTTGCCTGCTGAAAACCTGAATGCCATACCGCGCAAGCAGAGGGCTATGGTGAGAAAAGGAATTGCGAATAGTTTACGTAGCCAACTGGATGCTGGGGTTGATCGGTTTTATTCGCTGTACGCAGAGAACATGCATCGCCATGGAACACCTGCCCATTCAAAGCACTATTTCAGTACTTTGCAGGCTGAGTTTGGTTCTGATTGCGAAATATTGACCGTACTGGGGCCCGATGGTCATCCGCTGAGTAGTGTGCTGAGTTTTTACTTTCGGGATGAAGTCTTGCCTTACTACGCGGGAGACCATCGATTGGCGCGCCAGATGGCGGCCAATGATTTCAAGTACTGGGAGTTGATGCGGCGAGCGTGCGAGCGTCAAGTTAAGGTTTTCGATTTTGGGCGCAGCAAGAAGGGCACCGGCTCGTATGATTTTAAGAAGCATTGGGGATTTGTACCGCAGCCTTTGTTTTACGAATACAGCCTCTTGGGTCGTCAAGATATTCCGAGAAATAACCCAAGCAATGAAAAATTTAAGTGGGCGATTGAGGCGTGGCGAAAAATGCCCCTTAGTCTGGCCAATTGCTTGGGTCCTATAGTGGTTAGAAATATAGGCTAACACCATTTATGAGCAACATTCTCTATCTGGTTCATCGCCTGCCTTTCCCCCCCAATAAAGGTGACAAAGTAAGGTCATACCACCTGCTTACACACCTGCTTGCACAGCACCGTGTTTTTTTGGGGACCTTTGTGGATGCGCACGAAGACGAGGTATTGGCCGCGACGGTACGTGAGCTCTGCCCTGATCATTACATTGAGCGCTTGTACCCACGGGTACAAAAAATAGCCTGTTTAAAAGGATTTTTAACGCAAGAACCCTTGACACTTCTTTATTACCGCACTGATGGATTTAAAGCATGGGTGGGAAAGACTTTAGCAGAACAAGCCATTGATACCATTGTTATTTTTTCATCGGCCATGGCACAGTACGTGCCTGCCAAGGCTGGTGTCAAGCTGCCAACGATGCTGGTTGATTTTGTGGATGTTGACTCTGAAAAATGGCTACAGTATTCAGCAGCTAGCCATTGGCCCTTGTCCTGGGTTTACCGACGTGAAGGGCAACTACTTCGTGTCTTTGAGTCACAAACTGCTTTGCGCTCAAAGAAATCATTTTTCGTCACAGAAAATGAGACGAATTTATTTAAAAAGGTAGCACCAGCCTGCGCTGGAAAATTACTACCCTTAAGTAACGGGGTCGATACACAATTTTTCTCGCCGGAACCGTCCCGACTATCTCCTTACACTGCGGCAGCTCCAAATTCGAATGCCATGGTCATCGTGTTTACTGGAGCTATGGACTACTGGCCCA
Source organism: uncultured beta proteobacterium (assembly GCA_903840825.1). GTDB lineage: Bacteria > Pseudomonadota > Gammaproteobacteria > Burkholderiales > Burkholderiaceae_C > Rhodoferax. The sequence continues at coordinate 11,744 of CAIMHL010000430.1, read as the reverse complement.
ACATAGATGCAGTGGTCTGGTTCAGTCACGCCGTGTGGCCACGATTAAGTCAATTGTGGCCTCAACTCATTTTTTATATTGTAGGGCGTCAACCTTCACCTTCGGTTTTGGCCTTGGCTGCCGAGCGGGTGGTGGTGACGGGAACGGTGACTGATGTACGCCCCTATTTGCAATATGCCACTGTTGTTGTGGCTCCGCTACGCGTGGCTCGTGGTGTACAAAACAAGATTTTGGAGGCTATGGCCATGTCGCGCCCGGTGGTGGCAGCGTTGTCATGCGCCAAAGTCATCAATGCCAGTCCAGATGAATTGGTCGGTACGACAGGAGTCGATGGATTTTTGCAAGAGATCAGTGCCTTGTTAAGCGCGCCAGAAGTGGCTGACCTGAGGGGTAAATTGGCTAGGCAGCGCGTGATGGAAAGCTATGGTTGGAATGCTCATTTAAGTGGTATTGATCAGTACCTCATGCCAGCATCTAGTGATGGTGAGGGGGTCGCTTGATGAATCAAACATCGAAGCTGTTGCAGCCTAGGCTAGCCCTAGTCCTGTCATCCAAGAGTCCTTGGCGGTCAGCGCTCATCACGCTGTTTGTCTTGCAGATGTGGTTGCTTATTTTGTACCGAGATACTGCGCTGTCTATGGTTCACATCTGGGCTCGATCGGATACTTTTGCCCATGCATTTTTGGTCTTGCCTATTTCACTATGGTTGATCTGGCGCCAACGTGTAACTCTGCTAAGGGTACGGCCAGAATCCGAAAATTCACCTCTCCTGTTTGCGGGTTGCATCGGCATTATGTGGCTTTTGGGATCTCTGGCATCAGTCAATGCGTTAACTCAATTGGCGTTGGTGGCCCTTCTGGTGCTGGTCGTTCCAGCTGTGCTGGGGTGGGCCGTGACGCGCATCATCTTATTCCCTCTTGGGTTTCTATTCTTCTCAGTTCCACTGGGTGAATTTCTCATGCCCCAGCTAATGGACTGGACAGCCAAGGTGACTGTTTTTTCGTTGCGTCTTTCGGGCATTCCGGTCTATCAGGAAGGTCTTCAGTTCTTCATATCTTCAGGGCATTGGTCAGTGGTGGAGGCATGCAGCGGCATTCGATATTTGATTGCTTCGGTCACGGTGGGAACACTTTTTTCTTACCTAAGCTATACCTCAACAAAGCGGAGAATTTTGTTTGTATTGGTCTCCATCTTGGTCCCCGTGATTGCGAATTGGATGCGGGCTTACCTCATCGTCCTGCTGGGTCATTTGTCGGGCAACAAACTGGCAGCTGGCGTTGACCACCTGGTCTACGGCTGGGTATTCTTTGGTGTGGTCATTTTTTCCATGTTTATTATTGGTGCACGTTGGTTTGAGCCCGAGGTTTTACCTAGCAGCCAGAGTTCATCCTCTTCGTCAATTCAGCCTCTTGGACAAATAAAACCACTGAGCGCTGCATGTATTTTTGCACTTTTGGTGTCTTTGCCGCCCGGAGCTTTGCTGGCTTACAAGAGCACAGGTGTTCGAGGTGTTGCTGCTTTAAATGCGCCACAGGCCTTGGCGTCAAGTTGGGAAATTCAGCGTTCGGTACTGCCCTCATTCAAACCAGACTACAAGAATCCAACGACTGAAATGAATCAAATATATGCGCATAAAGACCAGTCAGTGGGTCTTTACCTTGGCGTTTATCAGCGTCAAACGCAGGACCGAAAGTTGATCAGTTTTAGCAATTCGCTTGTTGCCAGTCAGGATGCACAGTGGAACCAGTTCGAACGTGGTCAGCAAGCCATTTCAGCTGGTGATTCGTACCTTAATGTGACTACAGCTGGGTTAATCAAGTCGCCTTCACCTGGTGCTGCTGCCCAGCGTCTATTGGTTTGGAAGTTCTACTGGATTGGGGGCTTGGTCACAAGCAATAGTTACCTGGCCAAAGCCTTGGCAGTTTATCGCCGATTGATCGGGTATGACGATGACTCAGTCGTCATTGTTATCTACACACAAGATGATCAAACAGGGCTTGCAGCTCAGGTGCTAGATAAATTTATGCAAGATAACTATGCTGCTGTCAATTCACTTCTGACCTCGGTTGTCAATAATTAAATGTCTAAATTAAATTTACTTATCTAGGGGAATCATTTGACGCCTGTTATTGCTGTAGTGGGACTGGGCTACGTGGGTCTACCATTGGTGGTCGAGTTTGGGAAAAAGTTCAAAACGCTGGGTTTTGATATTTCACAGGCCAAGGTGGCGAGTTGCCTTGAAGGTGTTGATCCGTCGCGTGAATTGACCCGGGAAGAAATGCAGGCTGCGACGCATGCCCACTACAGCGCAGATCCAAGCTGTCTCGCTACAGCCGATATCATTATTGTGGCGGTCCCTACGCCCGTTGATTGCGCTCATATACCCGACTTTCGTCCACTCATCAATGCCAGTATCAGTGTGGGTCAGCACATGAAAAAAGGTGCGGTGGTAGTTTATGAATCGACCGTGTATCCGGGGGCCACAGAAGAGGTTTGTATCCCTACTTTATCGAAAGAGTCAGGTTACGTTTGGAAGAAAGATTTTTTTGTCGGCTATTCACCCGAACGAATTAACCCCGGTGACAAAGAGCACACTCTCACCAAAATTCTTAAAATTGTCTCCGGTGATACGGCGGCTACTCTGGAGACAGTGGCCCAGCTCTACGAGTCCATTGTGCTTCCTGGCGTACACCGTGCCTCCAGCATCAAGGCCGCCGAGGCGGCCAAGGTCATTGAAAACACCCAGCGTGATTTGAATATCTCGCTTATGAACGAGTTGTCCATTATTTTTGACAAGATGGGTATTGACACTACTGAGGTCTTGGAGGCGGCGGGCACCAAATGGAATTTTCTTAAATTTAAACCTGGGTTGGTAGGTGGTCACTGCATTGGTGTGGATCCTTACTACCTGACCCACAAAGCCGAGATGCTGGGTTACAACCCGCAGGTTATTTTGGCCGGGCGCCGCATCAATGACGGCATGGGTAAATTAATTGCCGAGCAGACTATCAAACACATGATTGCTTCGGGCAGTTACATCAAAGGGGCCAGGGTCAATGTTTTGGGCCTGACCTTCAAGGAAGACTGTGGCGACCTGAGAAACTCCAAGGTTATTGACATCATCCACGAGCTTCAATCCTATGGCGTTGAGGTTTTTGTGACCGATCCTCGCGCTTTGCCTGCCGAAGCCATGGACGAGTATGGCGTCAATCTTTTGGGATGGTCTGATCTGCCCCGGGCCGATGCCATTGTTGCGGCGGTGGCGCATCAAGCGTACAGGGATTTAACTGTAGAGGATTTCTCTAGAAAGTTGGTCAAAGGCGGTGCATTTATTGACGTTAAAGCCGCTTTTGACCGACAAGCTATTGAAGCGGCGGGTTACAAATTGTGGCGTTTGTGAGCGTTTTTTCAGCGAGTCGATCCAATGAACAGCCCCCGCTCGTGCTTCATGTTGTCTATCGTTTCGCCACAGGTGGTATTGAAAATGGCTTGGTCAACTTAATCAACCACATGGCGCCTGAGCGCTATCGCCATGCTGTGTTGGCCTTGACTGACATGACGGATTTTAGTCAGCGAATTTGCCGACCTGATGTGGCCTTGTATGCGCTCAACAAAGCCCCAGGTCACGGCGTTGGGCTCTATCCAAAACTTTTCAAATTGTTCAGGCAGTTGAAGCCTGCCATTGTTCACAGCCGAAACTTGGCCGCCCTGGAGACCCAGGCTCCCGCTTGGGCTGCCGGGGTACCTGTGCGCCTTCATGGGGAGCATGGCCGCGACATGGCCGACCTGACAGGCGACAACAAATATTTGCAGCGTACACGGCGTTTCTACAAAAATTTTGTCCACCACTTTACCTCGCTTTCGCCGGATTTGACCGACGATCTAGTGCGCAAAATTAAGGTATCACCTACATCCATCACCCAGACTCCCAACGGCGTGGACACTGCACGTTTTTATCCTGCGCCAAGTGGGGTGCTGCCGATAGTCGGCTGCCCCTTTGGTCCTGATCAACATTGGCTGGTGGGCACTGTGATGCGGATGCAGGCGGTGAAAGACCCGGTCATGCTGGCGCAAGCGTTTGTGCAAGCGCTCACGCTGAATCCGACATTGCAGCAGCGCGTGCGATTGGTGATGGTTGGTGATGGCCCTTTGCGGGCACAAGCCCAGTCTGTCTTGGCAGCCGCTGGGTTTTCGCATTTGGCGTGGCTGCCGGGCGAGCGCGGGGATGTGGCCAACATCATGCGCGGCTTTCACCTGCTGGCCGTGCCCTCCTTGGCTGAGGGCATGAGCAACACCATTCTGGAAGCCATGGCCAGCGCCTTGCCGGTGATGGCCACTGCGGTGGGCGGCAATGTTCATTTGGTGGTGCCAGGCCTGACGGGTTGGCTGGTTGAAGCAGGTTCTGCCAAGGCAATGGCCCTGCAGTTAGCACAAATTGCGACAAAGCCTGCGCTAGCTCAGTCTATGGGCCAAGCCGGTCGACAGCGTGTACTTGAGAAATTTAGCCTGCAATCGATGGTGGCTACCTATGCTGCGGTCTACGATCAGCAGTTGTCGCGGACCCATTTACAGCTTGGGAATCGTTAAAAACTATGTGTGGTATCACCGGCATCATGGACACCTTGGGGCGGCGCGACTTGCCCCGTTCTGTGCTGCAACGCATGAACAACGCCCAAGTGCACAGGGGTCCGGACGAAGGCTCTTTGTACCTTGAGCCTGGCCTGGGCCTGGGCCATAGGCGCCTGTCCATCATCGACCTGGCCACCGGCCAGCAGCCTTTATTTAACGAAGATGGCTCCGTGGTGGTGGTCTTCAATGGCGAAATCTACAACTACAAAGCCCTCATTCCCGAGTTGCAGGCTTTGGGTCATGTGTTTCATACCCAGAGCGACACCGAGGTGATTGTTCATGCCTGGGAGGCCTGGGGGGCGGAGTGTGTGAAACGCTTTCGGGGCATGTTTGCCTTTGCCTTATGGGACCATAAGCAGCAAACCCTCTTTTTGGCGCGTGACCGAATGGGCGTTAAACCGCTGTACTACGCACTGTTGGATGACGGCACCTTGCTGTTTGGCTCAGAGCTCAAAGCCTTATTGGTGCATGGCGGCTTGTCCCGTGGCGTAGATCCTCAGGCAGTAGAAGAATATTTTGCGCTGGGCTATGTGGCCGAGCCGCGTACCATCTTCAAGCAGGCTCGAAAACTCTCTCCTGCGCACAGCCTCACGGTGCGACGGGGGCAGCCCGCGCCCGAGCCGGTGGCTTATTGGGACGTTCAGTTCAGCCTTGACAACCCGATCTCTCAGGCTGACGCACAGGCCGAATTGGTGCAGCGCCTGCAAGAATCCGTGCGCTTACGCTTGGTGGCCGAGGTGCCGTTGGGGGCTTTTTTATCAGGCGGTGTCGATAGCAGCGCGGTGGTGGCTCTCATGTCGGGTCTGTCGCAGTCGCCCGTCAATACGTGTGCCATTGGTTTCGAGGACCCCGCTTTCAATGAGTCTAACTTTGCGCAACAGGTAGCTGATCGCTATCAAACCCAGCATCGTTTGAAGACCGTCAAGAGCGATGACTTTGACCTGATTGACACCCTGGCTGGCCTCTTTGACGAACCGTTTGCGGACAGCTCTGCCATACCTACTTACCGCGTCTGTCAGCTGGCACGACAACATGTGACGGTGGCACTCTCTGGCGATGGGGGCGACGAAATGCTGGGCGGCTACCGGCGCTACCGCCTACATTTGATGGAAGAACGCCTGCGCAGCGTCTTGCCGCTGCGCGTGCGTGCACCCCTGTTTGGCGCTCTGGGCCGACTCTACCCAAAAGCCGATTGGGCCCCACGAATGTTTCGTGCCAAGACCACCTTCGAGGGCTTGGCCAGAAGCGCCGTGTCGTCCTACTTTCATACGGTTTCCCTGATGCGGGGTCCCATGCGCGAGGCTTTGTTTAGCCCGCGTTTTAAAACAGATTTGGCTGGCTACAACGCACAAGAAGTTTTTACCCGTCACGCTGCGAATGCGAATACTGACGATCCATTGGCGCTGATTCAGTACCTGGATCTTAAAACCTATTTGGTGGGCGATATCAATACCAAAGTTGACCGAACCAGCATGGCCCATTCACTGGAAGTGCGTGAGCCGCTGATGGACCATGAGTTGGTGGAGTGGCTGGCTACGCTGCCCTCGGCTTACAAGATTCAAGGCCAAGAGGGCAAGGCTATTTTCAAGAAGTCGATGGTGCCCTACCTCCCCCATGAGGTGCTTTATAGGCAAAAAATGGGATTTTCGGTACCCCTGGCTCGCTGGTTCAGGGGGCCGCTAAAGCAGCGTGTGCGCGACGCAGTCTTGGGTGAGCGACTGAAAGACACCGGCTGGTTCAACCCCGATTATTTGAATCACCTGGTGGATGCGCACCAATCAGGTCGGGCAGACTGCAGTGCGCCGCTGTGGGCGCTGCTGATGTTTGAGGCTTTTTTAAGGCAGGTTGTTGACATGAAAGACGTGCCCGCATGAGCTTTCGCATTCTCCACGTTTTTGACCATACAGCACCCTTGCACAGCGGCTACACCTTTCGCAGTTTGTCCATTTTGCGCGAGCAACGCAACAGAGGGTGGACCACGTTTCACCTCAGTGGCCCCAAGCAAAACAGTGGACAAACGCTGGAAGAGGTGGTGGATGGTTGGCACTTTTTCCGTACGCCACCCTCGTCCTTGAGTCGTTGGCCCGGGCTAGGCGAGTTGGCACTTATGCGCCAACTTGAACGTCGGTTGCTGTATGTCGCAGAGCAGGTGCGCCCCCATATCTTGCACGCCCATTCGCCGGTGCTCAATGCCTGGCCGGCGCTTCGTGTAGGACAGCGTTTAGGCATTCCTGTGGTGTACGAAGTGCGGGCCTTTTGGGAAGACGCCGCTGTAGACCACGGCACCACCACCGAGGGCAGTGTGCGTTATCAATTAAGCCGCTGGCTTGAGACAAGTGCCCTGCAGCGCGCAGGCCATGTGTTCACCATTTGCGATGGGCTTCGCCTTGATATGTTGGGCCGCGGGATTGGGGGGGACAAGGTGACTGTCATTCCCAATGCAGTCGATATCAATTCATTTAAACCGGGTGGGCCGCCCGATCAGGCGCTCAAAGCTCAACTGGGCTTGCAGGGCTGCCGCGTCGTCGGTTTCATCGGCTCGTTTTATGCCTACGAAGGCCTGGATGTCTTGCTAGATGCCATGCCCACTCTGTTGGCCCAGCACCCAGACCTGCGGGTGTTGTTGGTCGGTGGCGGGCCGCAAGAGGCGGCACTCAAGGCTCAGTGCCTGCGCTTGGGCTTATCTCACAAAGTCATTTTTGCAGGCCGTGTGCCGCATGAACAGGTGGCGCATTACTACAAGCTGATTGATGTACTGGCCTACCCCCGCCGGGCCATGCGTCTGACCGATTTGGTCACCCCTCTCAAGCCCTTGGAAGCGATGGCTCAAGGGTGCGTGTTGGTGGCCTCAGACGTGGGTGGCCACCAAGAACTCATTCGTCATGGCCACACCGGCCTGCTGTTTAAAGCAGGCTCTGCCGATGCGCTGGCGGGCACCGTGCTTGACCTGTTGGCCCAGCCTGAGCGCTGGCCTGCTTTGCGCGAGGCGGCAAGGCGTTATGTAGAGACCGAGCGCCATTGGGCGGGCAGCGTGGCCGGCTACCAAAACGTGTACCAACAACTACTTAGCGCATGAGCCCATCACGCCCGTTGCGAACCTTGCTTTTCTCCACGCTCTACCCCAGCAGCGTGCGCCCAGGTCATGGTATTTTTGTTGAAAAACGGCTCACAGAGTTGCTCAGTAGTGGGCAGGTACACACCCGCGTTGTGGCCCCCGTTCCCTGGTTTTTTTCAACCCACCCCCGCTTTGGTGATTACGCCCGCTGGGCGCGCACCCCTGCGCGGGAAAGCAGGCATGGCCTAGAGGTGCAACACCCGCGTTACTTTGTGTTGCCCAAGCTGGGCATGTCGCTGTCTCCCTTGACCCTGGCACGGGCGGCGCGGCCTGCTGTAGCGCGCTTGCTAGACGAAGGCTTTGACTTTGATGTGATAGATGCCCATTACTTTTACCCTGACGGCGTGGCAGCCGCCCTGTTGGCTGGCTACTTCAATAAACCCTTGGTCATCACAGCGCGGGGCTCCGACATCAACCTGCAGACCCAGTTCGCCGTGCCCCGGCGACTCATGCAATGGGCCGCTCAGCGGGCCAATGCTTGTGTGGGCGTCTCACACGCCTTGACGCAGCGCATGGCTCAGCTCGGCTTTCCAGCAGACAGGCTCAAGGCGTTGCCCAACGGCGTTGACTCGTCTCTTTTTCAACTCCAAACCCAAGCCCAAACCCGCCAAGCGCTGGCTTGGCCGAATACGCCTACCTTGTTGATAGTCGGGAATTTGGTTGAAAACAAGGGTCAGCATCTCGCTATAGAAGCACTCTTGCACCTGCCCCACTTTAGGCTGGTGTTGGTGGGCGAAGGCCCGCAGCGCGCTACCCTTGAGCGCCTAAGTTCAAACCTTCAACTTAGCTCTCGTGTGCAGTTTTTGGGGCAAGTTGCCCCTGTGCAACTGGCGCTTTGCTACAGCGCTGCCGATCTGTTGCTCTTGCCTTCCAGCCGCGAAGGCTGGCCCAATGTGCTGCTGGAGGCCATGGCCTGCGGCACGCCCGTGGTGGCTACAAGGGTTGGCGGTATGACTGAAATCGTGCGTTCGCCCACTGCAGGACAACTCATGGCGGAGCGCACTGTAGCCAGTTTGGTACAGGCGGTGCAAGCCCTGTGGTGCAAGTTGCCTGCGCGGGCAGCGGTGCGGGCGTGTGCGTTGGGGCACGGATGGCCGGCGATCACCCAGTCCCAACTCAGCTTGTTTCATGAAGTGGTGCAAGAGGGGGTGCTGGCCTGATGTTCAAAACCTTGTTTGAGCTGCGTGCCCCCGCTGGACCGCATTCGCCTCTGTCGGTATTAATTTTTCACCGGGTGTTGCCTGAACCAGACCCCTTGTTTCCCCTGCAGATGCACGCCCGCCAATTTGACGCCGTGTGCGCTTGGCTATCCCGCTGGTTTAATGTGTTGGCACTTGACGTGGCTGTGGCACGTTTGAAAACCGGCACGCTTCCCGCCCGCGCCGCCTGCCTCACGTTTGACGACGGCTATGCCGACAACCTGCAGGTAGCGCTCCCAATCCTGCAGCGCCACGGCCTCAAAGCCACTTGCTTTGTGGCAACAGGTTTTTTGGATGGGGGGCGCATGTGGAACGACACCCTGACTGAGTCAGTGCGCAACTGCCAGCGACCGGTGCTGGACCTGTCTGAGTTGCCAGGTTTGGGTGTGGTGTCGTTGGCGCTGGACACGCTGACACTAAAGCGCGCGGCAGTAGCCACCCTGATTAACGCCCTCAAGTACCGCCATCCTCTGGAGAGAATAGCCCTGACCGAGGCCATAGCCCATTTGGCGCGGGTGGCCTTGCCCACCCATTTGATGCTGAGTTCAACCCAGGTCAAGGCTTGGCGGCAAGCCGGGATGCAGCTCGGCGCGCACACCGTGTCGCACCCTATTTTGGCCACCTTGAGTCATGTCGAGTCGCACCAAAACATTGTGGACAGCAAGCACACGCTGGAGCGTTTGCTGGATGAGCCGGTGGGCCTGTTTGCCTACCCCAATGGCAAACCGGGTGAGGATTACACCGTGCACAACGTGGCGCAGGTGCGCCGTCTGGGGTTTGAGGCCGCTTTCAGCACGCAAGCAGGCGCCGCAAAAATGGGCGACGACGTGTATCAGTTGCCACGCTTCACGCCTTGGCAACCAGACCCCCTGCGCTTCGCCGCCAGCTTGTGGGCGAACATGGCAGCACAGCGGTAGCGCGTGAGGCACTAAAATCTAGCGTTTTAGGCCTATAAACTAATGAATACGTGCTTAACCAGCTATTTAATTAATAGCAAATTTTAGCGAGCCAAATGATACCCAGGCGCCTTGGCGGAGAGCCATTGCGACAGCATCATCAAAATCCAGACCATTTCACCAAAATAGCCGGGGTGTTGAGCGAGGCGCTGCGTCAGCAGGGTGTGGACAAAGTCGGGGCGTACCACGCCACGCTCGACCAAAGCATAGAGCGAGTCGCTGGCCAGCTTTTTGAGGGGAGGGTGGGCGTTGGCCCACACGCCAAAGGGCAGGCCAAAGCCCTGTTTTTTTTTGGTCAAAATCTCAGGTGGTAAAAAGTCGCGCAGCGCTTCTTTAAAGAACCAACGCAGCTGCAAGCCTTTGAGCTTGTGCTGGCTGGGCAGTCGTTGCGAAAAAGCCAGCAGCCCGTCATCCAGCATCGGAAACCCTACGTCGATGCCCGCAAGACTAGCCGCGCCCAACACCTTGGGCAGATCACTCTCGGCCAGGGTAAAACGCCAGTCATAGGCCAGCTCCCGGTTTAAAGGGCTGCTTTGAGGTGTGCTGTGCCACACGGCTTGTTGCAGGCGCAAGGGCGCGCCCGCATCGCACTGGGCCAGCAACTGGGGAGTCAGCACCTCTGCATCACCCAGGCAAAGCAGCAGGTTGACCAGTTGCAACCTATCAGGCAGGGGCATGCGGGCTTGCTCGACGTAACTGGCCGCCTTACGGGTCAGGGCAAAAGTAGCGGCAGAACGGCTGCCCAGCACGGGCTCCAGCACGCCTTTTTGTAATATCGTCGGCACGTGCTCATAGAAGCCGAACAGTTTGTTTTTGGCGTAGCGGGTGTTGCCGCCAAAGAGCTCGTCGCCCCCATCACCCGCCAACAGTTTGCTCACGCCATCCTGGCGCGCCAGGTGGGCGCAGTAGTAAGCGGGCAGGGCAGAGGAGTTGCCAAAGGGCTGGTCAAAGTGAGCGGCTACGCGGGGGATGCCCTGCACCAAGTCGTCGGGGGTGACGTAGTAGGCGTGGTGGTCAGTTTTAAAATGGCGAGCGGCCAGTTGGGCGTAGGCCATTTCGTCGTAGCCTGCCGCATCAAACCCAATGGAGTAACTAGCCACCTGCTCGCCACTGGCCAGAGCGGCCATGCCGACAATGGTGGAGCTGTCGGTGCCGCCGCTCAAAAAGCAGGCGGGGCGGTGGCCTTCTAGTTGCTGGGCCACGGCGCTTCGCAGCAGCCGCCTAAAGTCAGCTTTCAAGTCAGGCAAGTGGCCGCTTTGGTGCTCGATGAACTCGGACACCCAGTAGGGCGACACCGATAGTTGCCCGTGCTCAAACACGGCGCAGTGCCCAGGGGGCAATCTGAAGATGCCCTTGTAGATCGTGCGTGGCGAGGGGATGACGTGAAAATACAGGTAGTCATAAATGGCCTGCGGGTCGATCTCGGCGCCCGTGCTGGTCGCTGCGAGCGCATCCGCCCGCGGGGCAAAGTGCAGTTGGCCGTTTTGCACTCGGTAGCACAAAGACCTAATGGCGAAGCGGTCAACCGCCAAAAAGCTCCGGCCGTCGGTCGTGGTCAGGCCCACCGCAAAGTCGCCGGTGACGCCGCAAGCTGCCTGCGCTCCCCGCTGGGTAAAGGCTTCGCGCCAGGCGTGCAGGGCCCCGTAGTCAGCCGCCAGTTGGGCCAAGCGAGAGTCTGAAAACCGGGGCGAGCCCAAAGCTATTGATAAATCCTGATCAAGCATGCAGTGCGGTGGTGGGGGGCTAGGGTTTGGAACTGTGCAGGGCACCGGTTTGCAGCTTGGCCGCAGGCACCGCGCGGGTTTGCAAGGGGTGCACATATTCGCGGCTGGGCATCAAGGGGGT
>CAIMHL010000429.1 GCA_903840825.1 uncultured beta proteobacterium | reverse complement strand
TGCCATTCCTGTGGTGCAGAGCTATACCGCTGAGGGCCGTGAATCCGCGCGGTTCAACGCCTCCACTGACGCGGCTTTTAGCGTTGCGGTGCGCCGCTCGCGCGCCCGTTCGGTGCTGGTGGCGTTCATCATTATTGCGACGTCGGCGGCCTTGCTGTGGGGCTTGTACCAAGGCACACAGGCGGTGATGGCGGGGCGCATTAGCGCGGGGGATTTGGGCCAAACGGTGTTGTACGTCATTATTTTGGCCAGCGCGTTTGCGGTTTTGGGCGAGGTCTATGGCGACTTGCTGCGCGCCGCCGGGGCCACCGAACGACTGATGGAGTTGCTGGGTACGCTCTCGCCCATTACTTCACCCTTAAAACCAGCTGTAGCCCCCGTGCAACGAGCTGGAAGCGCTATTAAATTTGATTCTATTAAATTCAGCTACCCAAGCCGCCCTCTGCAAACGGCGCTAGGACAGTTTTCTCTGGATGTGAAAGCTGGGCAAACCGTGGCCTTGGTCGGGCCCAGCGGCGCTGGAAAAAGTACTGTTTTTCAGCTGCTGCTGCGGTTTTACGATCCGGCCTCGGGGCGCATGGTGCTCGATGGCGTTGACACGCGCGACATGGCTTTGCACGATCTGCGCCAGCGCATTGGCATCGTGCCGCAAGACGCCGTTATTTTTTCCAGCAGCGCGTTGGAGAACATTCGCTACGGCCTGCCTGACGCCACCGATGCGCAGGTGCAAGCGGCAGCCCAGGCCGCTTTTGCCCACGAATTCATCACCGCCCTGCCCCAAGGCTACGACACGTTTTTGGGCGAGCGCGGCGTGCGCCTGAGTGGCGGCCAGCGCCAGCGCATCGCCATCGCGCGGGCCATGCTCAAAAACCCGCCGCTGCTGCTGCTTGATGAAGCCACCAGCGCACTGGATGCCGAGAGCGAGCGCATGGTGCAAGCAGCTTTGGAGCGCGCCATGCAAGGCCGCACCACACTGGTGATTGCACACCGCTTGGCGACCGTGAAGAAGGCTGATTTGATTGTGGTGCTAGACCACGGGCAACTGGTCGAACAAGGCACCCACGATGAATTGGTGATGCGCGGCGGCGTTTATGCAGGCTTGGCAGCGCTTCAATTCAACGCCTGAGGGAAGATTGATTTCCAGGATTGAGGCCTTTTACTTTATAAAAATTTTGCATAGATACGAAAAAACTTGGCCTTGGACAGCACGATCTTGACGTCCTACAGTCTGGGCTTGATTAACCCACAAGGACCCATTCATGACCTCTGCGATGAGCACACCCACTCAGACCATTCCCTCCTACCTCCAAGCCGACAAGCTGGGACCGTGGGGGATTTACCTGCAACAAGTTGACCGCGTTGTGCCTTATTTAGGTCACTTGGCGCGCTGGGAAGAAACCCTGCGCCGCCCCAAGCGAGCCTTGATTGTGGATGTGCCGATTCAACTCGACAACGGCACGGTGGCTCACTTTGAGGGCTACCGCGTGCAGCACAACACCTCGCGCGGCCCCGGCAAAGGCGGCGTACGCTTTCACCAAGATGTAACGCTGTCAGAAGTCATGGCCCTCTCTGCCTGGATGTCCATCAAGAATGCCGCTGTGAACGTGCCTTTTGGCGGTGCCAAAGGCGGTATTCGGGTAGACCCCAAAACCTTGTCGCTGGGTGAGCTTGAGCGCATGACGCGCCGTTACACCAGCGAGATTGGCATCATCATCGGCCCAACCAAAGATATTCCGGCCCCCGATGTCAATACCAACGAACAAATCATGGCATGGATGATGGACACCTACTCCATGAACGAAGGCTCTACCAACACCGGCGTCGTCACGGGCAAACCAGTGGACTTGGGTGGTTCACTCGGCCGGCGTGATGCCACCGGACGCGGCGTCTACACTGTAGGCGTTGAGGCAGCGCAACATATCGGCCTGGACATCAGCCGGGCGCGGGTGGCTATTCAGGGCTTTGGCAATGTGGGCGGTGTCGCCGGTCGCTTGTTTGCAGAAGCAGGTGCCCGGATCGTGGCTGTGCAAGACCACGGTGGCACCATTTACCAGGCATCAGGTCTTGATGTACCGGCGCTCTTGGCCCATGTGGCGAGCCGAGGTACGGTGGCGGGTTTTGAGGCCGCTGAAGTCATTGAAGACGACAAATTCTGGGAAGTAGACTGCGACATTTTGATACCCGCAGCATTGGAGCAACAAATAACAGCCACAAACGCAGGCCGGATCAAAGCCCGCCTGGTGATTGAAGGCGCCAATGGCCCCACTACGCCCGAGGCCGACGACATCCTCACGGACAAAGGTATTTTGGTGCTGCCGGATGTGATCGCCAACGCCGGTGGCGTGACGGTGAGCTACTTTGAATGGGTGCAGGACTTCTCCTCCTTTTTCTGGAGCGAGGACGAAATCAATGCCCGCCTAGTGCGCATCATGAAAGAAGCCTTTGCGGGCATTTGGCAGGTGGCGCAAGACAACAAGGTCACCCTGCGCACCGCCACTTTTATTGTGGCCTGCAAACGCATTCTTCATGCCCGCGAATTACGGGGCCTATACCCATAAAGTGCGCCGTGCACTCAAGGCCGCTCCAGACGCTGTTACTGAAGTGGCCCTTTGAGCCCCTTGGGCAAAAGAAGAGGCATCACCGCGATGCCTTCTTCAATCAGCGACTTGGTTTCTTCAGCAGAGGCTTGGCCACGAATACCCCGCTCTGGAATTTCACCATAGTGAATTTTCCGGGCTTCTTCAGCAAACTGGGTACCGACGTCATCGGTGTTGGCTACAATTTTTCGGCTAGCCTCCATCCATGCTGCCTGCAACGCCGAGTCTGCAACAGTGGGCTCAGGCCGGGCAGGCAGAACGCCCGCTTCAAGAGGCGCACGCGCGTGCGACAAGTTAAGTCGGGGAGCACTCAGACGTTTGGTAATGACTGAATCTGCACAAACCGGGCACTCAATAAAGCCCCGCTCACGCTGGGACAAAAAGTCGTCCTCAGAACCAAACCAGCCCTCAAACAGGTGCAAGCGGGCGCACTGAAGGTCAAGAACTTTCATGGGGGACAGTCACCACCTCGGCGAAAGGAGCCGACGGGGGAATAGAAATCCAGTCAAGCGGCCAAGCACCAGAATGCACATTTTGAAGCCAAAGTGCGGCCGTCAGTGTTTTAGCATCGGTCACCAGGCCATCGCGACACCAAAGCAACAACTGCTCGGGCGTGGCCGTAAAAACATCAAGGAATTCACCGGCATCAAGTTGTCTCTCCCCGGCTGTCAAGCCGCGTGCAAACCAGATGTCAATATATTCAGTGGAGTAAGAGATTACAGGATGCAAGACCCCCGCCCTCGCCCACTCAGTGGCCACATAGCCCGTTTCCTCGCGAAGCTCCCGCTGGGCACAAACCAGCAAGTCTTCATCAGAATCGCGCTTGCCCGCGGGGAACTCGATCATGACTTGGCCTACGGGGTAGCGGAATTGACGCTCGAGGACGACTTGCCATTGACCCGACTCGTCTAGCAGCAAAGGCACAATCATGACAGCGCCCGGATGAATAATGTATTCACGGCTGGCAGTCGACCCATCAGGCAACTTGACCTGATCGCGCACGGCGTGCAGGAAGTTACCGCGAAGAATCTCCTGTGTGCTCAGCGTTTCCTCAACAAGATGCCGATCTTTCATCACGCGGGGTTGCGTCATGAGTTCTAGCGCTTAAGAAGAACACGATACACGAAGCCAGGGAAGGCAAACGTGATGAAAAGCGTGCCGGTGATGGCGTAAAACTCCCAGGCTTGGGGTGCTATTTGCCCCGCTCTTTGTTCAAGGACAAGAGCCAGACCCCCCGTCACGAAATAGAGTGCGAAGAGTTCAAGGAGACGGATACCCAAAGACTTAGCGCCCGCAACGGGCACGAGACCAAACAGGCGCTGGGTAAAGAAAGGCAGGTTGGCCGCGACCAAGGCCGTCAACACCACCAGCCAGACAGCAATTGTTTGGGACATCAGATGCTCCTCGTCTGCAATCAGGAACCCAGCATTTGAACAATGGCCTTGGCACACAAGGCCATAAGCCCACCTGGCACCAAGCCCAAGAGCAAAACCAAACCACCGTTGATGGACAAGACAGCCCGAACATCAAAGGGGGCGGTGATGGCAGCCGTTGAAACAGGGGCGTCAAAGTACATGACCTTGACAACGCGCAGGTAGTAGAAAGCCCCCACCAATGACATCATTACTGCGAAAATAGCAAGACCAATGCTGAAGGACTGTCCAGAGGCAATCAAGGCTTGCAAAACCGATAACTTGGCATAGAAACCCACCATGGGTGGAATTCCGGCCAAAGAGAATAAGCAAATAGCCATAACCGCAGCATACAAAGGACTGCGCTCGTTCAAACCGGCAAAATCGGATATTTCTTCGCTTTCGAAGCCTTCACGCGCGAGCAACATAATCACCCCGAAACTGGCCAGCGTTGTCAACACGTAGGTGATGACGTAAAACATGGACGAGCTGTAGGCGTTGGCCGCGTAAAGAATGTTGCCATCGACAACACCCGACAGCAAACCCAGCAAGACAAAGCCCATCTGGGAAATCGTCGAATAAGCCAGCATGCGTTTCAAATTGGTTTGTGCAATAGCGGCCAGATTACCGATCAGCAAAGAGCCTATCGACAAGACCATCAGCATCTGCTGCCAATCAACAGCGAGTGGCAACATACCCTCCACTAGCAAACGTATAAAGATAGCGAATGCAGCCAGTTTCGGTGCACCACCGATGAGCAAGGTAACAGCGGTAGGGGCACCCTGATAGACGTCAGGGATCCACATATGAAAAGGAACTACGCCTAATTTGAATGCAAGACCCGCCACTACAAATACCAAACCGAACACCAACACCTGGTGCTTGACCTGGCCTGAGTTAATCACTTTGAAAACAGTATTGACATCCAGGGAGCCTGTCGCACCGTACATCATAGAGAGACCGTAAAGCAGGAAACCTGAGGCCAAAGCACCCAACACAAAGTACTTCATCGCGGCTTCAGTCGCCGTGGCGTTGTCACGCCTCAGAGCCACTAAAGCGTAGCTTGAAAGCGTCAAGAGCTCTAGGCCGAGATAGATCACCAAAAAGTTGTTTCCTGAGATCATGACGAACATGCCCAGCAGTGCAAACAAACCCAAGGTGAACAGTTCGCCGCCGCGCAGCATGTCTCGCTGAGAAGCGTAGGGGCGACCGTAAACCAGCGTGACCATCACGGCGATGGTGGCGAAAAACTTGAGCCAATTGCCCATCACATCGCTGACCACCATGTTACCAAAGCCGTAGATAGTCTGGCCGCCATTGGCATAAACCAATTGCATGCTGGCCACAACGGCCAAGGTCATCATGGTCACACCATAAGTCAAGGTCCGACGGGGACTCTTAACACCCAAATCAAGCAGTGCGATCACGAGGGCCATGGCGAGCAAAAATATTTCTGGCAGCAGCGAAATCCAGCTCAGTGTATCGATCATTTTCTATCTCTTATTTCGTTGTTTTCTATGCCTGTTGCTCAGGGCAATTTAGATACAGCCACATGCTTGAGCAAGCCAGCTACCGAAGAGTCCATCACATCCGTGAAAGGCTTCGGATAGACACCCATGAACATCACAGCAGCAGCCAGCAACGCCAGCATGGTGAACTCACGGGCATTGATGTCGACCAATTCCTTGACGTGCTTGTTGGCCACAGGGCCCAGATACACGCGTTTGAACATCCACAAAGTGTAGGCTGCGCCAAAAATTAAGGCACTGGCGGCCGCAAAACCAAGCCAGAAGTTGGCTTTCACTGCACCGAGAATCACCATCCACTCGCCGACAAAACCAGCCGTACCCGGCAAACCGCAATTAGCCATGGCGAAGAGCAAAGCAAAGGCCGTAAATTTAGGCATGGTGTTGACCACGCCACCGTAGCTTTCAATTTCACGGGAGTGAACCCGGTCATACAGCACGCCGATAGACAAAAACATGGCCGCAGACACAAAGCCGTGGGCAATCATTTGAACAATGCCGCCAGAAACACCCAAGTCATTGAAGATGAAGAAACCCAAGGTCACAAAGCCCATGTGAGCCACTGAAGAATACGCCACCAGCTTTTTCATATCCTTCTGAACCATGGCCACCAAGCCAACATAGACCACCGCAACGAGTGAGAGCGTAATCATCAACCACGCCCATTCACGGGAAGCATCTGGCGCGATTGGCAATGAAAAGCGCAAAAATCCATAAGCGCCCAACTTGAGCATGATCGCCGCCAAAACCGCAGAGCCACCCGTGGGGGCCTCGACGTGCACATCCGGCAGCCAGGTGTGAACTGGCCACATCGGCACCTTGACAGCAAAGGCCGACAGAAAAGCGAAGAACAGCAAGGTTTGTGTGGTGCTGCTCAGGGGCAACTTGTACCAAGTCGACAGGTCGAAACTACCGCCAGACTTGACATACAAGAAAACCAGGGCAATCAACATCAACAGTGAACCGAGCAAGGTGTACAAGAAGAATTTGAACGCTGCATAAATCTTGTTGGGGCCGCCCCAAATACCAATAATCAGGTACATGGGAATGAGCGTTGCCTCAAAGAAGACATAAAACAACATGCCATCCAACGCACAGAATACGCCAATCATCAAACCGCTCAAGATGAGGAAGGCACCCATGTACTGGTTCACTCGGCGGGTAATGACTTCCCATCCTGCAATCACGACCACCACGTTGATGAACGCGGTAAGGATGACCAGCCAAAGCGAGATGCCGTCAACACCTAAGTGGTAGTTGATATTGAAGCGTTCTATCCAGGTCGCTTTCTCAACGAATTGCATAGCATCCGTACCCAACTTGAATCCATCATAGAGGGGCAAAGTTACCAGAAAGCTGACGAGCGCACCAATCAGCGCCACCCATCTCACGGAGCGGGCCTGATCATCACGACCCAATGCCAACAACACTACACCGAAAACAATCGGTGTCCAAATAGCCAGGCTCAACAATCCCATTTTTATTATTCTCCTACTTGAGCCAGACGAAATACGTCATCAGCACAAAAACACCCAAAATCATGGCCAGCGCATAGTGATAAAGGTAACCTGACTGAACGCGACGAGCCAGACCTGAGATCCAGGCCACCACTTTCCAGGAGCCATTGACCACCACGCCATCAATCAAGTATTGATCGCCAGCTTTCCAAAGACCCGTACCCAAGGCACGCGCGCCTCGGGCCAAAACGTTTTCATTGAACCAATCCAGGTAGTACTTGTTTTCAAGCAAGGTGTAGATCGGCATCACGCGGGCTTTGATGGCCGTGGGCAGTGCTGGATTCACCATGTACATGTAGTAGGAGGTAAGAACGCCTGCCAATGCCAGCAAAAAGGGCAAAGTCGTCAACGCATGCAAAGCCATTTGGGCAGGACCGTGGAATGTCTTGGCAAATTCAGCCATTCCAGGGTGCTTCTCTGCGTTAATGAAGATCGCACCCTTGAAAAACTCACCAAACAACATCGGCTCGATGGTCATAAAACCAATGACGACCGAAGGAATGGCCAACAAAATCAAGGGGACAGTCACAACCCATGGAGACTCATGCGGCTTGTGGTGCGTGTCATGGTGGCCGTGATCGTCATGGTGCTCCTCGTGGTGAGCATCCGGGTTTTGATCAAAACGCTCTTTGCCGTGGAAGACCAGAAAGTAGAGACGGAATGAATAAAAAGCAGTGATAAAAACACCCGCCAAAACAGCAAACGAAGCAAAGCCAGCGCCAGGCAAATGACTTCCATGCACGGCTTCAATAATGCTGTCTTTAGAGTAGAAGCCGGCAAACAAAGGAGTGCCAATCAAAGCCAAAGATCCAAGCAAGGAGGTGATCCAGGTGATGGGCATGTATTTGCGAAGTCCTCCCATCCAGCGAATATCCTGGTTATGGTGAACACCCATGATGACCGAACCGGCAGCAAGGAACAGCAGCGCCTTGAAGAAGGCATGGGTCATCAAGTGAAAGACCGCCACGGAGTAGGCTGAAGCACCTAGCGCGACCGTCATATAGCCAAGCTGAGAGAGCGTGGAATAAGCAACAATACGCTTGATATCGTTTTGGATAATGCCCATAAAACCCATGAACAATGCCGTGATGGCACCGATCACGAGAATAAAGTTCAAAGCCGTATCACTCAACTCAAAGAGCGGAGACATACGCGCCACCATGAAAATACCGGCTGTCACCATCGTTGCAGCGTGGATCAAGGCGGAGATAGGCGTTGGGCCTTCCATCGAATCAGGCAACCAGACGTGCAGAGGAAACTGGGCTGACTTGCCCATGGCGCCGATAAACAGGCAGATACAGATCACAGTGACCAGCATCCAGTCAGTGCCAGGGAAGCTTAACTTGGCAAGTTCACCACCTTTGGCAAATGCCTCGGTGTAGTTGAGGGTACCCGCAAAAGCAACAATCAAACCAATGCCCAGAATAAATCCGAAGTCACCTACGCGGTTCACCAAAAAGGCCTTCATGTTGGCAAATATAGCCGTGGGCTTGTTGAACCAAAAACCGATCAACAAGTAAGACACCAACCCCACCGCTTCCCAACCAAAGAAGAGCTGGAGCATGTTGTTGCTCATGACCAGCATCAACATGGAGAAAGTAAACAAGGAAATGTAGGCAAAGAAACGGTTGTAACCTTCGTCTTCATTCATATAGCCGATGGTGTAGATGTGAACCATCAGAGACACAAAGGTCACCACGCACATCATCATCGCCGTCAAGCCGTCGACAAGGAAACCTATTTCCATCTTGAGCCCGCCCACCACCATCCAGGTGTAGAGCGTTTCATTGAAACGAGCACCATCCAGTGCGACACTTTTCAGGGTCATGGCCGAGATCACAAAAGCGACCAATACGCCCAGAATGGTCAGTGAATGTGACATCCGACGGCCCATCAAGTTGCCGCCAAATTTGGTTCCGAGAATACCAGCCAAAACAGCGCCAACCAACGGGGCCATGGGCACCATCAAGAGCGTAGAAGCAGAAAGGGTTTGACTCATCTTATTAACCCTTGAGAGAATTTAGTTCATCTACGTTGATGCTGGACTTGTTACGGAACAAGAGCACCAAAATAGCCAAACCAATGGCTGACTCAGCAGCAGCAACGGTCAGAATAAAAAACACGAAAATTTGACCGTGCAAGTCACCCAAATAATGAGAAAACGCGACAAAGTTTGTATTGACCGCCAGGAGCATCAGCTCAATGGCCATCAACAGAACAATCAGATTTTTTCGATTAAGAAAAATACCAATCACCGAGAGCGCAAATAGCATAGCGCCCAGTGATAGAAAATGCCCCAGGGTTACGTTCATGATTTTGTGTCCAATGTCGAATCGGGTGTTTCGGGCGTCAAGGCAGCCTGGGTCGGCGCCATCTTGAGAACAATCATCCGGTCTTTGGATTTCACACGTACCTGATCTCCAGGGCTGACGTATTTGCTGTCTTTACGCTCACGCAGGGTCAGGGCAATAGCGGCAATGATGGCTACCATAAGAATAGCTGCAGCAATCTCGACAGGGTACAAATACTGGGTGAAGAGCAATTTGCCAAGCTCTCGGCTGTTGGACACGGGGCCCACAACCTGGGCCGTGCTTACCGACACTTCCGAGACACGAAAACCGCCCATTAAAACGGCTGCCATCTCCAGCGCAATGAGCACAGCCACAACGGCAGCTAATGGGAAATGCTTCCAAAAACCCTCACGCGCGCTGTCCACATTGATGTCTAGCATCATGACAACGAAGAGAAACAAAACCATGACTGCGCCCACATAAACGAGCACCAAGGTAATTGAAAGAAACTCAGCTTTGAGCAGCATCCAGATCATGGCTGCCTGAAAAAATGTAAGTACAAGGAACAAAACAGCGTGCACAGGATTTCGGGCCGTAATCACCCGAAACGCGGCAAATAGCAAAACCGCTGAGAAAACATAAAACAAACCAGTCGTGACATCCATTGGTGTAATTCTTTCTTGCGATGGATCAGCGGTATTTGGCGTCAGCCGCCTTGCTGGCTGCGATGTCGCTCTCAAAGCGATCACCTACGGCGAGCAACATTTCTTTTGTGAAATAAAGGTCACCGCGCTTTTCACCGTGGTACTCCAAGATATGAGTTTCAACAATTGAATCAACAGGGCAGCTTTCTTCACAAAAGCCACAAAAAATGCATTTGGTCAGATCAATGTCATAGCGGCTCGTACGACGAGAACCGTCATCCCGCACTTCCGATTCAATCGTGATAGCCATCGCGGGGCATACCGCCTCGCATAACTTGCATGCAATGCATCGTTCTTCGCCATTTTCATAACGACGAAGCGCATGCAAACCGCGAAAGCGTGGCGAAAGTGGTGTTTTCTCTTCGGGAAACTGAATCGTTACTTTTCTGCGAAAAAGATAACGGCCGGTCAGCGCCATGCCCTTGAATAACTCAAGCAATAAAAAGCTGGCGAGGAAGTCTTTGAGCGAAAACGCGGGTGCCAACGGCACTGTTGCGGGTTTAAGTGTGTTCATAGTTAAGCCTAGTAGTGCCAGATATTGAATGAGGTCTGCATCCAAGCAGCCACTACCACCAGACAAATCAAGGTCACAGGTATAAATACTTTCCAACCTAAACGCATGATCTGGTCATATCTAAATCGAGGGAAAGTAGCCCGTACCCAGATGAACAAACTAACCACCATAAAGGTCTTGAGTCCCAACCAAATCCAGCCAGGTATCCAATTGAAGACAGCGCTATCGATAGGAGAGAGCCATCCGCCCATGAACATCAAAGCAGCCAAGATTGAAATTAACCACATGTTGGCGTATTCGGCCAAGTAAAACATGGCGTAGGACATACCAGAGTACTCAACCATGTGCCCAGCGACAATTTCAGCTTCGCCCTCAACCACGTCAAAGGGATGACGATTGGTTTCAGCGAGGCCAGAAATGATGTAGACCACAAACACAGGCAACAGGGGCAACCAGTTCCAGGACAAAAATCCAAGACCCGTGCTTGCAAAATATCCCTTGGACTGCCCCATCACAATCTCAGTAAGGTTCATACTGCCAGAAACCATCAGCACGATCACTAGGCAAAAACCCATTGAAATTTCGTAACTTACCATCTGTGCCGAAGCACGCAAAGCGCCGAGAAAGGAATATTTGGAGTTTGAAGCCCAACCAGAAATCACCACGCCATAAACTTCCATGGATGTGATCGCCATGACAAACAGCAGACCCGCATTGATGTTGGCCAACGCGACTTCGGGACCGAATGGAATGACCGCCCATGCAGCCATTGCGGGCATGATGGTCAAAATAGGGCCAATAAAAAACAAGCCTTTACTGGCTGCCGTCGGCACAAGTATTTCTTTGGTCAGGAGCTTTAAGGCATCTGCAATAGGTTGCAGCAAGCCCCAAGGTCCGACCCGGTTTGGCCCCAAGCGCACCTGCATCCAACCGAGGAATTTTCGCTCCCATAAGGTCAGATAAGCAACCGCACCCATTAGGGGTAGCACGACGATGACAATCTTGAGCAATGTCCAGACAATAGGCCAAGCCACTGTCGGCCACCAAGAGGCAGAGATCAGCCCCTGGCCAAAAAGGAATATTTGATCAATCATGCTGCAGTTTCCAAGACATGCCCAGCAGATTTGGCATCAGCAGTGAGTTGCAGTGAACTTGCACGGCGGACGGTGCCATCAAGAGAATAAATACGCGCCACCACAGGAGACACCATTGAAGGCGACCTGTCTACAGAAGCAGTTGTTTGATTACTCAAAAGTGCTGGATTGACGCTGTAGGGATTACTGGAATCATCACCAGATAGTTGCTTTAAAACATCTGCACTTGATTCATAGTCAAACCCAGGCAATCCCAATACATTGGCAAGTACTCGTAATACTTTCCAGGCAGGACGGGTTTCACACAAGGGCTTAACGACAGCATGGAAGCTTTGGGCCAGTCCTTGCGCGTTAACAAACGTTCCTGAAGTTTCAGTAAATGGAGCAATTGGCAACATCACATCACTAAAGGCCATATTGGCCTTGAAGGGACTCAAGGACACAACCATCTGCGCATTCATCAAATTTGCTTTGGATTTTGCGCCCGCTACAGAATCAAACTCTGGCTCGTTGTTAAGCAAAATTACTGCTTTGAGTGCACCACCCAACATCTGACCGGCATTCAAGCCACCTTTACCAGGCAGGGCACCAACGATTTGAGCACCAACCGTATTGGCAGCTTCAGTGAGGTAGCCGACTGTGGCCCCCGTTTGCTGGCCAATCCAATTGGCAATGGCCAACAAACTGGATGCCTTGTCATGATGCGCTGCTGAGTTACCCAGCAATAGGGCTTTTCTCTCGCCACTCATTAAAGAGCGGGCGATAGCGTCAGAGGCCGAGCTGGGTTCTGCCGCAACAAAACGATCCACACCTTTGGCACTTGCAATCGATGCAGCAACTGCAGCCAGTACCTCCACCCATTGGCCAGCCTCCACAGTCACTTGGTGGGCAATAGGCATCGCCCAATCATTGGAATCAGCACTGATCACACTGACAGCAGCACCCTTTCGGGTAGCCTGACGTATTCTCTGTGCAAAAAGGGGATGCTCTTTACGCAGGTTTGAACCCACAATCAAAACACGCTGCAAATCGCTCAAAGAAGCAATGGTCGTTCCCAAGAAACGTGCACCCTCATAAACCGGAAACTCGGCATTGCGCAGACGGTAGTCAATATTCTCGCTGCCGATACCACGCATGAGACTAGCTGCAAGGAACAACTCTTCTAGCGTGCTGTGCGCGCTCGCCAAGGTGCCAATACTCGCAGCACCATGATCCGCCTTGATTTGCTTCAAGCCGTTGGCAACATATTCGAGGGCAGTCTGCCAATCTACGGAACGCCATTCTCCGCCCTGCTTGATCATGGGACTGGTCAGGCGCTCCTCACTGTTGAGGGCTTCGTAGGAGAAACGATCACGGTCGGCAATCCAACATTCGTTGATGGACTCGTTTTCAAGGGGAACAACACGCATTACCTTGTTGTTCTTAACCTGCACGATGAGGTTGCTACCCGTCGAGTCATGAGGGCTGACTGATTTACGACGAGACAACTCCCAAGTTCGGGCGCTGTAGCGGAAGGGCTTGCTGGTCAAGGCACCCACGGGGCAGATATCAATCATATTGCCCGACAACTCGGAGTCGATAGACTGACCCAAGAAGGTTTCAATCTCAGCATGCTCGCCACGGTGCGACATACCCAACTCCATCACGCCAGCAATTTCTTGCCCAAAGCGAATGCAGCGAGTGCAATGAATGCAACGACTCATTTCTTGCATCGAAACCAGTGGACCAACGTCTTTGACCGCAACAACCCGTTTCTCTTCTTGGTAGCGCGACGATGAGCCGCCATAGCCAACTGCGAGATCCTGCAACTGGCATTCACCGCCTTGGTCACAAATAGGGCAGTCCAGCGGATGGTTTATCAGCAAGAACTCCATCACCGATTTTTGGGCTGTGATGGCTTTTGCACTCTTGGTGCGAACGATCATGCCCTGGGTCACCGGTGTGGCGCAGGCCGGCATCGGTTTGGGCATCTTCTCCACGTCAACTAGACACATCCGGCAGTTGGCTGCAATGCTGAGTTTCTTGTGGTAGCAAAAATGAGGGATATAGGTACCGGCTTTGTCTGCGGCATGCATGATCATGCTGCCTTCGACAATGTCTACCTTTTTGCCGTCGAGTTCAATTTCAATCATCTTGGGACTCGGTCAAACGTAAGCGGGGACCATACAGGTCTTGTGCTCAATGTGGTGTTCAAATTCATGGCGGAAATGCTTGATCATGGCTCGCACGGGCATCGCTGCAGCATCACCCAAGGCGCAGATGGTTCTGCCTTGAATGTTTTCCGCCACGTTATCTAGCATATCCATATCACTGGGACGGCCATGGCCCATCTCAATGCGATCCACCATGCGCGACAACCATCCGGTACCTTCGCGGCAAGGTGTGCACTGCCCGCAGGACTCGTGCATATAAAAGTAACTCAACCGTTGCAAGCTCTTGACCATGCAACGACTGTCATCCAAGACGATCACCGCGCCTGAACCCAGCATGGATCCGGCTTTGGCGATGGAGTCGTAGTCCATCGTGCACGCCATCATGATGGCCGCAGGCAAAATCGGCGAGGACGAACCGCCTGGAATAACCGCTTTGAGCTTACGACCTTCGCGTACACCGCCAGCCATCTCAAGCAAGGTAGAGAATGGCGTTCCCATGGGAACTTCGTAGTTACCGGGCAGTTGGACATCGCCACTGACTGAGTAAATTTTTGTTCCCCCGTTATTGGGTTTTCCACAGGCGAGATAGGCAGCACCGCCATTGCGGATGATCCACGGCACAGCCGCGAATGTCTCGGTATTGTTGATGGTTGTAGGCTTGCCATAGAGACCAAAACTCGCAGGAAAAGGCGGCTTGAACCTGGGCTGGCCTTTTTTACCTTCAAGCGACTCTAGGAGTGCTGTTTCTTCACCGCAAATATAGGCACCGAATCCGTGCGCAGCATGCAACTGAAAAGAATAACTACTACCGAGGATATGGTCACCCAGGAATCCCGCCGCACGCGCTTCTTCCAGCGCCTCTTCAAATCGGTCGTAGGTGCAAAAAATCTCACCGTGAATGTAGTTGTAGCCAACAGAGATGCCCATCGCATAGGCTGCAATGATCATGCCCTCAATCACAATATGTGGATTGAATTGCAGGATGTCTCGGTCCTTGCAAGTACCTGGCTCGCCTTCATCGGAATTACAAACCAGGTATTTTTGACCAGGAAACTGACGCGGCATGAAGCTCCACTTCAGGCCGGTAGGAAATCCAGCGCCACCTCGACCCCGCAGAGAGGATTCTTTGACGGTCGCGATAACCTGGTCTTGCGTCAAACCTTCGCCACCATCCTTGCCCAGAATTTTCTTCAGAGCTTGGTACCCACCGCGCGATTCGTAATCCTTGAGGCGCCAGTTGGAACCATTCAAGTCCGCCAGAATCTGGGGATTCAGATGGCGATTATGGAAAGATGTTTCTGCACCTGTAGCCTGGAATTGGGCTAGAACTTTTTCAGCTGTCATTATTTGCCTTCTGCTGCACGCAGTTCATCAACGAGCTTGTCCAATTTGTCGTTGGTCATGAAACTACACATAGTGCGGTCATTGACCAGCATGACCGGGGAATCTGCACAAGCGCCAAGGCACTCGGACTGCTGCAACGTGAAGAGCCCATCAGGGGTCGTTTCACCCATGTGAATACCCAGCTTTTCTTCAAGGTGCTTCAAAGCTTGACCACCTTCGCGCAACTGGCACGGAAGATTTGTACAGACATTGAGCTTGTACTTACCGCAGGCGTGCTGGTTGTACATGTTGTAAAAAGTAGTGACTTCGTGGACGGCAATTGCAGGCATTCCCAAATAGTCAGCGATTACTTTTTCACTGGCTGTACTTACGTGCCCCAACTCTTGCTGAACAATCGCCAAACAGGCCATCACCGCTGACTGCTTTTGGTCATTCGGGTACTTGGCGATTTCTTTATCGAAGCGCAACAGTGTTGCGTCGGTTATAGCCATTGAGATCATCGATCAATCTCTCCAAACACAATATCCATCGTCCCAATCACAGCAACTGCATCGGCAATCATGTGGCCGCTTGCCATTTCATTCAGACCTGCCAGATGAACAAAGCCAGGGGGTCTTATTTTTAAGCGGTAGGGCTTGTTGGCACCATCACTGACGATATAAATTCCAAACTCACCCTTGGGATGCTCAACGGCTGCATAGGCTTCACCTTCAGGCACATGGAAACCTTCGGTGAAAAGTTTGAAGTGATGTATCAATTCTTCCATGTTGGATTTCATTGATTCACGGTCTGGCGCTGCGACCTTGTGGTTGTCAGTGATGACCGGGCCTGGATTGACACGAAGCCATTCAACACATTGTTTAATGATGTTGTTGGATTGCTTCATCTCTTCCATACGCACCAAATAACGGTCGTAGCAATCGCCAGTCTTTCCAACAGGAATATCAAAATCAAGTTGATCGTAAACATCGTAGGGCTGCTTTTTACGCAAGTCCCAGGCAATCCCAGAACCGCGCAACATGGGGCCTGAAAACCCCATATTTAATGCGCGCTCTGGGGTTACGACGCCAATACCAACCGTGCGCTGCTTCCAGATACGGTTTTCTGTGAGAAGCGTGTGGTATTCACCAAGATACGTTGGAAACCGCTGGGTGAAGTCGTCAATGAAATCCAACAGAGAGCCTTGTCGATTGCTATTCAGTTGGGCAATGCCTTTGGCATTTCGAACCTTGTTGGCCTTGTACTGGGGCATGGTGTCTGGGAGATCCCGATAAACACCACCAGGACGGAAGTAAGCAGCATGCATACGGGCACCACTGACAGCCTCATACATGTCAAAAAGGTCTTCACGCTCACGGAATGTGTAGATCAGAATAGTCGAGCTACCGCAATCATTGCCATGCGAGCCCAACCACATCAAGTGGTTCAGCAAGCGGGTAATCTCCGCGTACATGACGCGGATGTACTGGGCGCGAATAGGCACTTCTAATTGCAACAATTTTTCAATAGCGAGGCAATAGGCGTGCTCATTGCACATCATGGAAACGTAGTCGAGGCGGTCCATGTAGGGAAGTGCCTGAATGAACGTTTTTGTTTCAGCCAGTTTTTCAGTAGCGCGGTGCAATAAGCCAATATGAGGATCAGCACGTTGGATAACCTCACCATCAAGCTCTAGAACCAGGCGCAACACGCCATGGGCTGCAGGGTGCTGCGGCCCGAAGTTAAGTGTGTAGTTTTTTATTTCGGCCATAGGAAAATCTGCTTAATGCAAGCCACCGTAATTGTCTTCGCGAATAATTCGTGGCGTGATTTCACGCGGCTCAATGGTGACTGGCTGATAAATGACGCGCTTCGCTTCTGCATCGAAACGCATCTCAACATGCCCACTCACAGGGAAGTCTTTGCGGAAAGGATGACCAATAAAACCGTAGTCAGTCAGGATTCGGCGCAAATCGTTGTGACCTTCAAAAACGATGCCAAAAAGGTCATAAGCTTCGCGCTCAAACCAATTCGCAGCATTCCAGATTTCTGTTACTGAGCTCAACACGGGGAAATCATCATCACTGGCAAAAACCTTCAGTCGCACACGGTGATTCATGCTGATTGAGAGCAAATGCAAAGCGACACAATACCTACGCCCTTCATATGCGCCGTCTTTGTATTCTGAATAATCAACGCCGCAAAGATCCATCATTTGCTCAAATTGGCAATCAGGGGCATTTCGCAACAACTCAGCGGCTGCAAGATAGTTTTGCGCCTCAACGACCACGGTGACTTCACCCAACGCAACGCATATTTTTTTAGCGAGACCACCAAGTGCCGCTGCAATCGTATTTTTTAAAACCTCAGGGCTTACTGCATATTCAGTCATTCTTCGATCCTCAGACACGCGCAATGGTTTGGGTGCGACGGATTTTTTGCTGCAGTTGCATGATTCCATACAAAAGAGCTTCAGCAGTGGGAGGACATCCGGGCACGTAAACATCCACAGGAACAATACGATCGCAACCGCGCACCACAGAGTAACTGTAATGGTAGTAACCACCACCATTAGCACAGGATCCCATGCTGATTACCCAACGCGGCTCAGACATCTGGTCATAGACTTTGCGCAAAGCCGGAGCCATTTTGTTGCACAAGGTTCCTGCAACAATCATCAGATCGGACTGCCTAGGGCTAGCGCGGAACACCTCGGCACCAAAGCGGCTGATGTCATAACGTGCTGCTGCAGCATGCATCATCTCTACAGCGCAGCAAGCGAGACCAAATGTCATTGGCCAAACAGATCCGGTTTTTGCCCAATTCATCACCGAGTCGTAACTCGTTGTGACAAAACCTTCTTTTAATACGCCTTCAATCATTGCATCACTCCCAGTCAAGGGCCCCTTTTTTCCACATGTAAACAAACCCGATCACGAGAATGCCCACAAAATCAATCATGGCCCAGAATCCGAGGAGGCCGGTATCTTTCATAGATACAGCCCAGGGAAACAAGAAGGCAATTTCCAAATCAAAAAGAATGAACAAAATGGCCACAAGGTAGTAGCGCACATCGAACTTCATTCGCGCATCTTCGAATGCTTCAAATCCACATTCGTAGGGGGAATTTTTGGCGGGATCAGGGAGGTTGGGACCGAGAATGTATCCAAGAATCTGCGGGACTACCCCTACTGCAACTCCAACAAGGATGAACAAGAGAACGGGAAGGTACTGATCAAGGTTCATCTGGAAATTCTGATCAAAGTCTGCTTGCAGCGCAGGGCGCGCTGGAAACTTATTAATTTTGGTGCCGTCGGCGAGACTCGAACTCGCAAAGCTTTCGCCACTACCACCTCAAGATAGCGTGTCTACCAATTTCACCACGACGGCGGCTTTCAGATGTTTGAATTATCTGAGGAACCTTACGGCTTTAACAATCCAAACAGAACTAGAGTTTACCCTGAAAACGTACGTTTTTTTAGGTCAAGAGAGCAATTTCTGGTGCAATTATTTCGAGGGTATCTGAGCTGCACCCGACGCAGGAACTGCTGGCAACACCACCGCTGGTGCAGGAACACTCAGGCCTTTGCTTTCTAGGACGCTCGAGGATTCAGCAGCTGGGCGAACCGATCCAAAGTAGGCCAGCAGCAGTGTGCAGACAAAGAACACCGTGGCCAGTACCGCTGTGGTTCGCGACAGAAAATTAGCGCTTCCTGTGGCACCAAACAAACTACCCGATCCACCGCTGCCAAATGCAGCGCCCATGTCTGCACCTTTACCGTGTTGAACCAAGATCAAACCGACCATGGCGATGGCTGAAATCATCTGAATCGCCAAGAGGAATGTTAAAAAGATACTCATTTATTGTCCTTGAATAAAACCTGCTGCAGCGCTTTAGTGAGCTGCAGCAATAATTGATAAAAAATCCTGCGCCTTGAGGGACGCGCCACCCACCAAGCCTCCGTCAATATCTGGCTGCGCCAGCAATTGACCAGCATTGGCTGCATTCATACTTCCACCATAAAGCAACCGAATCTGGTCCGCATGAGGTGTTGCTGCTTTTAACTGCGCACGCAAAACAGCATGTACCTGCTGAGCCTGACCAGTACTGGCGGTAACACCTGTACCAATGGCCCAGATTGGCTCATAAGCCACGACTATCTCACTGATGCAGTGCCCGTTGATGTGGATAACGGCTGCAAGTTGTCGCTTGACCACCTCTTCAGTTTTTCCTACTTCACGCTCAGCCAAGGTTTCGCCCACACAAACAATAGGCGTAATGCCATGAGCCAATGCCGAACGTGCTTTTGCAGCAACCTGAGCATCAGTTTCAAAATGATACTGACGTCTTTCAGAATGACCAACGATGCAATACCTAACGCCAAAATCTTTGAGCATCGCTGGCGACACTTCGCCTGTAAAAGCACCGGATTCATACATGGATACGTCTTGGGCGCCCAAATCAAGGCGACTGCTTTGGATCAGGGCTTGGGCTTGCCCAAGGAAAACCGACGGCACACACACCGCAACGTCGCAATTTGGCGTTGAGAGGCCCAACAACAATTGCTTGATTAAGACCTCATTGGAGGACAACGAACCGTTCATCTTCCAGTTGCCAGCAATTAATTTCTTTTTCATGCAGCGCCCCACGTCAAAACAATCTTGCCGACATGCTGATTTGTTTCCATCAATGTATGCGCCTTGGGCGCATCTTCAGCACTGAATGTTTGATAAATTACTGGCTTGACGGCCCCATTTTCAAGCAGTGGCCAGACTTTTTCTAAGCAAGCTTTCGCTATCGCCGCCTTGAATGCAATCGGACGCGGGCGCAACGTTGAGCCTGTAACTGTCAAACGCCTGCGAAGTACCAAGCCCGCATTGAATTCACTTTTGACACCGCCCTGAACCGCAATGATGACCAAACGACCGTCTTCGCTTAAACACTCAACTTCTTTCGCCACATAACTTCCGGCAACCATGTCAAGAATGACGTCAACACCCTTCCCTTGGGTCAAGCGCATCGCCTCGGTCTGGAAATCATGGGTTTTGTAGTTAATCGCGTAGTCTGCGCCCAAGGCAAGACAAGCGGCGCATTTTTCATTACTCCCCGCCGTCGCCATCACTTGGGCACCCATCGCCTTGGCCAGCTGAATCGCTGTCACACCAATGCCGCTCGTTCCACCCTGAACAAGGAAAGTTTCTCCGTGCTGAAGCCGCCCTCTGTCAAAAACATTACTCCAAACGGTAAAAAATGTCTCTGGCAACGAAGCCGCTTCCACATCGGTTAGACCAAGCGGCACGGGAAGGGTTTGCGCAATTGGTGCGACACAATACTCTGCGTAACCGCCACCAGCGACCAGCGCACAAACACGCTGCCCAACTGCCAGCCCTGAATTCAGCAGTTCATCGGCATCACCCTCAACGATGACTCCCGCTACCTCAAGGCCCGGTATGTCAGTCACGCCTGGTGGAACTGGGTAGTTTCCTGTGCGCTGCAATACATCGGGGCGATTGATGCCACTGGCCGAGACGCGGATCAGGATTTCTCCCAAACCAGCAACCGGCAAGGGTCGCTCAGCCAAACGCAAGACGTCCGGAGCACCGTACCCGTAAATTTCAATAACTTTCATGGTCATTCCAGACAATAGCCCCTATGCAACGGGCATAAGGCGCTACTGAATTAAAAGTGAATGAATTGATCAGGCGTGGTGATCAGAGCCGTTTTGTGCAGGACGATCCAGCAAAGCCTTCATGGACAACTTGATGCGACCTTTTTCGTCGGTTTCCATCACTTTGACACGAACGATCTGTCCTTCAGTCAAATAATCGGAAACTTTTTCAACGCGCTCATGGGCAATTTGGCTGATGTGCAACAGACCGTCTTTACCAGGCAGTAAGTTGATCAACGCGCCAAAGTCCAAAATCTTGGTGATAGGGCCTTCGTAAATCTTTCCGATTTCCACTTCAGCCGTGATCTGCTGAATACGGCGCTTGGCTTCTTCGGCTTTGGCTGGGTCGCTGGAAGCGATGGTGATGGTGCCATCTTCGTCGATGTTGATCTGGGTACCGGTTTCTTCAGTCAAGGCACGGATCACTGAGCCGCCTTTGCCGATCACATCGCGGATCTTGTCCGGATTGATCTTCATGGTGAAGAGACGTGGGGCAAAGTTGGACACTTCAGTTTTGGCTTCAGCCATCGCTTCAGTCATTTTGCCCAAAATGTGCATACGTGCTTCTTTGGCTTGCGCCAAGGCGACTTGCATGATTTCTTTGGTGATGCCCTGGATTTTGATGTCCATTTGCAGCGCGGTGATACCGTTGGTGGTGCCCGCGACCTTAAAGTCCATGTCACCCAAATGATCTTCATCACCCAGAATGTCGGTCAGCACAGCAAAGCGCCCGCCATCCTTGATCAGGCCCATGGCGATACCCGCCACGTGGGCTTTCATGGGCACGCCAGCGTCCATCAAGGACAGGCAACCGCCGCAGACCGAAGCCATGGACGAGGAACCATTTGACTCAGTGATCTCAGACACCACACGCATGGTGTAGGGGAAGTCCTCTTTGCTAGGCAAAACAGCCATCAAGGCGCGTTTAGCCAAACGGCCGTGGCCAATTTCGCGACGCTTCGGCGTACCCACGCGACCTGTTTCGCCTGTGGCAAACGGAGGCATGTTGTAGTGCAGCATGAAACGGTCTTCGTATTCACCAGCCAAGGCGTCAATGCGCTGTGCATCGCGTTCAGTGCCCAAAGTC
>CAIMHL010000428.1 GCA_903840825.1 uncultured beta proteobacterium | reverse complement strand
CACCCCGATGGGCCACGGCATGCTCAAGGTCTGGATGAGCCACGGCGACAAGGTCACTGAGCTACCGCACGGATTTAAAGTGATGGCCAGCACCGACAGCTGTCCCATTGCTGGCATGGCCGATGAAGAGCGTCGTTTTTACGGTGTCCAGTTCCACCCCGAAGTGACGCACACCGCCCGTGGCGCGGCCATTTTGGAGCGCTTTGTGCTGGATATTTGTGGCACCCGGGCCGACTGGATCATGGGGGACTACATCGCCGAGGCAGTTGAGCACATTCGTGCCCAAGTGGGCACCGAAGAAGTTATCTTGGGCCTCTCGGGTGGGGTTGACTCGTCGGTGGCCGCCGCGTTGATTCACCGCGCTATTGGCGACCAACTCACCTGCGTTTTCGTCGACCACGGCTTGTTGCGCCTGAATGAAGGCGACATGGTCATGGAGATGTTTGTCGGCAAACTCCACGCCAAAGTCATACGGGTGGACGCTGCTGAGCAGTTTTTGGGGCATCTGGCGGGCGTGAGTGAGCCTGAAGCCAAACGAAAAATTATTGGCCGCGAGTTTGTTGAAGTGTTCAAAGCCGAGGCCGCCAAGCTCAAAGGCGAAGGCGCCCAAGGCGCCAAATGGTTGGCCCAAGGCACCATTTATCCGGACGTTATTGAGTCAGGCGCTGCCAAAAGCAAAAAAGCGGTCGTTATCAAGAGCCACCACAACGTGGGCGGATTACCTGAGCAATTGGGCTTAAAACTGCTCGAGCCCCTGCGCGAACTGTTCAAAGACGAGGTGCGTGAGCTCGGTGTGGCCCTGGGCCTGCCGTACCACATGGTGTACCGCCATCCGTTCCCAGGACCGGGCTTAGGAGTGCGTATATTGGGTGAAGTCAAAAAGGAGTATGCCGAGTTGCTGCGCCAGGCAGACCATATTTTCATTGAAGAACTGCGCAACTTCATGGACCCCGAAACGGGCAAAAGCTGGTACGACCTCACCAGCCAGGCCTTCACCGTGTTCTTGCCCGTCAAGAGCGTAGGCGTCATGGGCGATGGCCGGACCTACGATTACGTCGTCGCCTTGCGCGCCGTGCAAACCACCGACTTCATGACAGCAGATTGGGCTGAATTGCCCTACGCTTTACTCAAAAAAGTGTCGGGCAGAATCATCAATGAAGTGCGCGGCATTAACCGCGTCACTTACGATGTGTCGAGCAAACCCCCTGCCACTATTGAATGGGAGTAATGCGAAAGCAGTCCCTTAGCGAAAGACGTAGCTTCTTAGGGGGACTCCTGGCGAGCCTGGGCGCTTTTGCGCTTCCGCTTGCGAAGGCGGGTGATATCTTGATCTCCGACACGCACTCGCACGTTGCTTTGCGCATGGGCCCTGCCATTTGTATGCGGTGTGATTTATCTGATGCAGGCGTGAGCCTGATTTCATGGGCGTTGGTATCTGACGGCCCATTTCTGCAGCGCCAGCCCAGCGGTGAGATTCTGGTAAATTTCAAACCCACCGTAGACCAACTGCGTGAAGCGTATCAGCGCATGTTGGGCGGCATGCAAAGGCGCATCAGTGGCGAAAATCTGCGTCTGGTTCGCAGCGCTGAAGATGTCAATTTGGCGTTGAAGGGGCAACTTCACATTGTGCTTTCAACGGAAGGTGCTCATTTTCTCGGCGGCGATCCAAACTACCTAGATGTGGTGTACGCCCAAGGGGTCAGACAAGTTGGTCTTGGACACTTTCTCGAAGGTGACCTACTGGATATTCGCACCGCTGCACCCAAAATCGGGGGGCTCAGTGCGTTGGGGCGCGAGACCATCTTGCGTTGCAACCAACTGGGTATCGTGATCGATCTGGCCCACTCTACAGACCAAGCGGTAGCGCAGGCCCTTGAGGTATCCAAGCAGCCCATGCTGTGGTCACATAGCGCGATCACACCCCAGGCGACTGACTGGAGGAGCCGTAGCAATCACATCATGAGCGTAAGCCTTGCCAACGCCAAGGTCATCGCTCAGCGCGGTGGCTTGATTGGTATTTGGCCAAGTCGATTCAATTTCAAAGATCCGAATGCTTATGTCGCTGCGTTAGGCGAGGCGGTCGCCGAGCTGGGCGAAGACCATGTGGCATTCGGTTCGGACATGCAAGGTCTGGCCCCCGCCCACACGATGATGGAGGCTTATTCAGGACTTCGTGAGGTCGTCAACTTGATGCTTGCCAGCAATATGCCCGAGACCACGGTTCGAAAAGTGGCTGGAGAAAACTATGCCCGTTTGCTCAAAGCCGTGTTGCGGTAGGCCTGCCGGTGACTATTAAACTGGAATAAGCGCTACAGTGCTGTAACGCGCCGGACTCAAGGCGTCTGAAAAGTGAAAACACAACATGTATTTACCCCAGCAGTTCAATTCAAAAAACAATTCAGACGCCATTGACTTGATGAGGCAACACCCGTTTGCCAGTTTGATCAGCGTAGACGATGCAAGCTTTCCGTTTGTTAGCCATATTCCGCTTCATCTTGAAGTGCGGGAGTCTGGGTTGGTACTTTGGGGACATGTCGCCAAACCCAATCCACACTGGCGTTATTTGTCAAAACGGCCTCAAGCCTTGGTGACTTTTTTGGGGCCACATGCCTACTTGTCGCCCCGCGTGTATCCTGATTTGACCCGCGTGCCTACCTGGAACTATCTCGCGGTTCACTGCAAGGTCAGCGCTCGTTTGGTGGAAGATCCGATGGAAAAAGATGACTTGTTAAAAATGCTGATTGGCGAGCATGAGCCCGCCTATGCCGCCCAGTGGCGCAGCTTAGGCGAAGATTACCAGCTGAAAATGCTGGCCGGTATTGTGGGTTTCGAGCTGACGATATCGGAAGTTCAGTGCAAATTGAAACTCAACCAGCATCGCCCGGAAGCGACAGAAACTACAAAAGCACTTTACGCCTGTGGCGGTGAAAACGAGCAGTCTCTGGTTCGCTGGATGGACCGTTTGGGGATGACCGGTAAGCCCACAAGCCAGACATGACCGATTCCGATTTCATGGGTTTTGCGCTCCAGCAAGCGCGACTTGCGATGGAGCAGGGCGAGGTGCCGGTCGGTGCCGTGGTAGTCAAAGACGGGGTGTTGATCGCCAC
Organism: uncultured beta proteobacterium; assembly: GCA_903840825.1. GTDB lineage: Bacteria > Pseudomonadota > Gammaproteobacteria > Burkholderiales > Burkholderiaceae_C > Rhodoferax. The sequence goes on along the minus strand of CAIMHL010000428.1, from coordinate 2,450 downwards.
CGGGCGCAACGCCCCGATTGGCCAACACGACCCCACGGCTCATGCAGAAATCGTGGCCTTGCGCGCGGCGGCACTAGAGCTGGGCAACTACCGACTGGACGGGTGTGAGTTGTTTGTCACGCTGGAGCCCTGCGCCATGTGCAGCGGCGCCATGTTGCACGCGCGGCTCAAGCGCGTGGTGTTTGGCGCGAGCGACCCGCGCACGGGAGCAGCGGGCTCCGTGCTCAATCTTTTTGCCCAAGACGCCCTTAACCACCAAACGCAAGTGCAGGGCGGCGTGCTTGCTGCTGACTGTGCCTCTCTGCTGCAAGACTTCTTCAAACCCCGGAGGTTGAACATGAACCCTGTCCGCGACGACGCCCTGCGCACGCCTGATGCCTTTTTTGCCGATGTGCCCGACTTCCCCTGGCAGCCCCATTACCTGAGCGATTTACCCGCACTGGGCGGTTTGCGCCTGCACTACCTGGACCTGGGGCCCGCAGATGGACACACCACCTACCTGTGTTTGCACGGTAACCCGGCCTGGAGCTATCTGTACCGCAAGATGATTCCCGTCTTTGCCGGGGCAGGGCATCGCGTTGTAGCGCCCGATTTGATTGGTTTTGGCAAGAGTGACAAGCCCAAAAAAGACGGGTTTCATAACTTTGACTTTCACCGCCAGGTGCTGCTTGAACTGGTGGAACGCCTGGACTTGCGCAATGTGGTGTTGGTGGTGCAAGACTGGGGCGGCATTTTGGGCCTGACCCTGCCTATGGATGCGCCCCAGCGCTACCGGGGTCTGCTGGTGATGAACACCACGCTGGCTACGGGCGAGACGCCCTTGTCGGCAGGCTTTTTGGCCTGGCGCCAGTGGTGTGACAAGAACTCTGAATTTGACGTGGGCCGCCTGTTTGCCCGGGGCAACGCTCAGATGGCGGAGCCCGAGTGGCAGGCCTACAACGCCCCGTTCCCAGACAGGGGACACCGCGCAGCGTTGCGCGCCTTTCCGCCCATGGTGCCCGAATTTGCCGATTCGCCGGGTGCCGCTGTGTCGCGCCGCGCTCAGGCTTTTTGGCAGCATGATTGGGCTGGCCAGACGTTGATGGCCATTGGCCAACAAGACCCGGTACTGGGCGAGCCGGTCATGCGCGCCTTGCAAAACCAGATTCGTGGCTGCAGCGAAGTCATGCTTTTGCCTCAGGCCGGTCACTTTGTACAGGAGCACGGCGAACCGATTGCACAGCGGGCGTTGCAGTTCTTTCAAAACAAGGCATGAGCCGATAATTGGAATCTGACCCAATTAATTTTTTATGAGCCACATTTATATTTATTCGCCCTCAGGCGCTGTACGAGACAAAGCCGCGTTCAAGCGGGGCATCGTGCGTTTGACCCAGTTGGGCCACGAAGTGGAGGTAGATGACGCGGCGTTGGCAAGTCATCAGCGTTTTGCCGGTGATGATGACACGCGCCTGGCTGCCATTCATCGCGCCTGCGCCAGTGGTGCCGATATCGCCATGATCTCGCGTGGTGGATATGGCTTGACGCGCATCTTGCCGGGTATTAACTACAAAGCAGTCGCCAAAGCCATTGATCAAGAGATGAATTTTGTTGGTATCAGTGATTTCACTGCTTTTCAAAGTGCTGTGCTTGCAAAGACAGGTAGAACCACCTGGGCCGGCCCGGCGCTGTGCGAAGGTTTTGGTGTCGGCGGCAAGCCCAAACCGGGTGTCGATCTGAAGGACCAAGTGCTGGTGCCTGATGACATCATGGAAGCCTGTTTTGATGATTTGATTTTTGGGCAGGGCGAGGGTACCGGCTGGCGCCAGCTCCGAGAGCCTACTGCCAATGCTACAACTATTGAAGCTGGCCAAGCACAGCCAGTAAGCCCTAGAAGTACTTTTTCTATAAAAAATGCCACACTTTGGGGCGGTAACTTGACCGTTTTGACATCCTTGCTAGGGACGCCGTATTTTCCGGAGGTTAAAGGTGGCTTGCTATTTTTGGAAGATGTGGGGGAGCATCCGTACCGGATTGAGCGCATGCTGACGCAGTTGCTGCATTCAGGCGTGCTGGCCCGGCAAAAGGCGATTATTTTTGGGCAATTTACCGACTACAAGTTGGTGCCTCATGACCGTGGTTTCAAACTGGCCAGCGTGGTTGATTGGTTGCGTCAGCAAGTCAAAGTGCCGGTGCTGACCAATCTGCCTTACGGCCACGTAGCGACCAAAGTTCTGCTGCCCGTTGGCGCAATGTGTGAACTCGCTGTTGAGGAGCGAGACGTGATGCTGGTTTGGGGTCATCAGTGAGGCCGGTCAATGAACACGGTTGCCGGGGGGGGGCCATTTTCACAGAACAGGCTTCAATTAATTTATATTACTTAACATAATATACATCGTATGAATTAAAAATTACACACAACAATCAAACTTTTGGACGGTAAGCGCACGGCCAACCCATCTTGCCGATTCGCT
>CAIMHL010000427.1 GCA_903840825.1 uncultured beta proteobacterium | reverse complement strand
ACCCCAAGGGCAAGCCTGGCTTGCAAGACTGCTGGAACCAGGCGATGTGGTCGCACCCAAGCGTGGTTGGGGCTGTTCTGCTTGCAACCACACAGGCTATTCGGGGCGTCAAGGCGTGTATGAGTTGATGGAGATGGATGCCGCCATGTCGCAGGCGGCTTCGCGTGCGGATCCTGCCGCCTTCATTCGATTGGCCAATGAGCGCATGAAGGGTCAAACCCTGGCCCATCACGCGCTCGCTTTGGTTCGCGAGGGGCGCACTTCAGTGGCTGAAGCGCTTCGCATGGGTTTTGACATGGAAGCGCAGGAATAAAAATGGCTGTTTATACATGGCGAGGACGCAACACGCGTGGTGAATTGGTTCAGGGGCAACTTGAGGGTGCCAATGACACGGGGATTGCCGATCAATTGATGCTGATGGGTGTGGCGCCGGTTCACATCACACTAAAAATAGCCAAAGAAAAAAAGGGCGCCGACCCGTGGTGGGAGCGCCTGAGTCAGCAGCCTGTTGCTTTGGAGGATGTATTGATTTTCTCCCGCCAGATGCACACACTGAACAAGGCGGGAATTCCTATTCTGCGTGCCTTTGCCGGCTTGCAGGCCTCCGCAACCAAGCCCGCCGTGGTGGCGATGTTGAAAGACATGCAAGCGAGTTTGGAGCAAGGGCGTGAACTGTCTGTGGCATTGACGAAATATCAACCGGTGTTTGGTGCTTTTTACATTGCCATGATCCGGGTGGGCGAGATGACCGGGCGGTTGACCGAGGTTTTTTTGAACCTCACCAACCACCTGGAGTTTGAGCGCGATGTGCGGGAACGCATCAAGCAGGCCACTCGATACCCGGTATTTGTGATGGTGGCGATGGCCATTGCCTTGGTGGTGGTCAATATCTTTGTGATCCCGGTGTTCGCCAAAGTTTTTGAGGGTTTTAATGCCGAGTTGCCGCTCATAACCCGGGGACTTCTGGCTTTTTCTGGCATGGTTCAGACGTGGTGGCCGCTATTTTTTGCCTCTATGGTAGTGGGTGTTTTGATGTTTCGCGGCTACATCAGAACGCAGGAGGGGCGCTACAAATGGGATGGTTTCAAGCTCAGGCTTCCTATCGCCGGCGACATCATCTTCAAGGCAACCTTGGCTCGTTTTGCCCGCAGTTTTGCGCTGGCCAGTCAAAGCGGCTTACCTCTTCCGCAGGCACTCAGCGTGGTGGCGCAAACCGTTGACAACGCGTTTCTTGGAAGCCGAATATTGCAAATGCGAAATGGCATTGAGCGTGGTGAAACCATCACGCGCTGCGCCAGCGCAACCAATATTTTTACGCCGGTTGTCTTGCAGATGATGGGGGTGGGGGAGGAGACTGGAGAACTCGATGCGCTCCTGTTTGAAATTGCGACGCTGTATGAGCGCGATACCGACTACAGCATCAAAGGCCTGGCTGCGGCCATTGAGCCGATCTTGCTCACCTTTATTGGTAGCCTGGTGTTGCTGCTGGCCTTGGGTGTTTTCTTGCCGCTCTGGAACATGGGGCAGGCGGCCATGGGTGGTGCCGGCGTTTAAATTTGTTACACAAGTTACTCAAGGGTGATAGTTTTCAATTTATAAAACCTGACTGATTGGTTAAATAAAGTCCTCCTTAAGGGAGTACTAGCTTCGTTGAACTGAAAGGTTTGGCGAATTATTTAACTTTGATAGATCAGGATAGAAAACATGAAACGACAGAGTGGTTTTACTTTAATTGAGTTGGTGATGGTGATCGTGATTCTCGGCGTGCTTGCGGCCGTGGCGATTCCTAAGTTTGTTGATTTGAAGGGTGATGCACAGGCGGCTGCAACGCAAGGCGTTGCTGGCAGTTTGGCATCGGCTTCAGCAGTTAACTACGCTACGCGAAGTGCCAAAAGTACAAATGGCAATGCAGTTGCAAATTGCACGGATGTGGCCACGGCGCTCCAGGGCGGCTTGCCACCGCAGTACGTCATTACAAGCCTTGCAGTCGCTCCTGGCGCAGCACAAACATGCAGCCTCTCCAACGGTGCTTCGCCAGCCACCCTTGCGGACTTCACCGCTATTGGCATTTTATAAAGCTTGATGCATAAAGAAACAAAGATCGTTCGGCTCGACTAGTTTTCGTTGCCCTGCGATTTCACGGTGCAAACGGCGTTCTATGTATTCCGTTTGCACCGTGTTCTGGAAACCATTATCAAGCGTATTTTTAAATAAAAATGGCACGCAAGCGCCTATTAGCATGCTTAAGTAGCTATTTAATATATAGCACCAAAATCATCTGGCCATGACCTCACAACCTCATAGTGCTGGCGTATCGCAAAGACTGTTCAAGCCCGGGCTCGGCCAGCGCGGCTTCACGCTGATCTAACTCGTCATGGTGATGGTTTTGTTGGGCGTGCTGTCGGTCTATGCAGCGCCCCTTGTGTTGAACACCACATACTTTCATGCGCGAGGGTTTCATGAGGAGACACTCTCCCTGATTCGCTACGCCCAAAAAACAGCGGTAGCCCAGCGCCGCACGGTGTGTGTGACCTTGACCGCCGCTGCACCAGCCAAAGCCACGCTCTCCATGGCGTCGGTGGATTCATCCAGTGCTTTATCGGTCGTGTGCGACCAAGCCCTGCAAGGTCCAAACTTAAATTGTGTGGTGTCCGGCCTCACGGGCCCAACCGGCTGCATCAGCGCCAGAAACCTGGTTTCCTACAGCGCCAGTCCCTCAGTCTTGCGCTTTGATGGCTTGGGGCAGCCGCTCGGAACGTCGCAGCCACAGGTGGTCCAAGTCGCCAGCAACAACCTCGCAATTTCTAAAACGCTCACGGTTGAGCCCGTGACCGGCCTTGTGCATGACTAAGCGCCTGCAAAAGGGCTTCACCCTGATTGAACTCCTTATCTTCATCGTGGTGGTGGGGGTGGGTTTGGCCGGAATTTTGTCGGTCATGAACACGGTCGTGAAGTCCAGTGCCGACCCGATGGTGCGCAAGCAAACCCTGGCTGTTGCTGAATCTTTGCTTGAAGAAATACTACTCAAAGGCTACGCCAAGCCTTCGGGCAGCACGGTCGTCGGATTTTCATCAGGCGGCAGTCGCGCGTTGTATGACTGCGTCGACGACTACAACAACTACACCGCCAACCCCATCACAGACGTGTTGGGAATGTCTGTGGCTGGCCTTGTCAATTACAGCATCAGTCCCGCCATCGTCGTGGCCTCCAGTGCCGATTTCACAGGCGTAGCAGCCAAAAAAATTACGGTATCTGTCAGTGGTCCGGGGGGCACCCTGAGCCTGTCTGGCTATCGGAGCAACTACTAGTGATACGCAGCTTGGGCCATCAGAGAGGCTTTACCTTGATTGAAATGGTCATGGTGATCGTCATCATGGGCGTGGTGGGCGGCATGGTGGCCGTGTT
>CAIMHL010000426.1 GCA_903840825.1 uncultured beta proteobacterium | reverse complement strand
TGCAGAAAAACAAAAACTGGCGCATTTCGGTCGGCAGCCGGGAAAATATCCAGAGTTTCTTCGCGCGTAGGCCCATAGGGAATATCCAGTTCGCAACGCAAGCGATGCCGCGCCAGTCTGCTTTCATCCATGTAATGGCGTGCATAGACAGTGAAGTCTGGAACCGATTGTTCAACGTCGTACTGCGCGTCGATCGCAGCCTGTGTGCCAAATTGGCGGTAGAGCTTAACCATAGATTATCGAGTTAGCCACCGCGCGTAACACGCGGTGGCATGTAGGTTTTTAGTGAATCGAAAATCTGTTTTACTGTTGGTACAACTTCATCTCGGCCGTCTTTTTTACTGTGGGGTAGACAGCGTTGTAGACATTCTCTTTGACGAGCTTTTTCTTTGCTTCATCAAAATGCCACTGCGCACCACCGAGAGGCTGTACAGAGTAATGCTGTGCGTTGAACTTGACCTGCCCAACTACGCTATCCAAGTTGGTGGAGTCAAGGGCCTTGAGCACTGCCGCGCGGTCTTTTGTGCCAGCGCGCTGAATTGCGTCAAACAGTACGTCGTAGGACGCATCGTCGTATCCAAGCGTGGGGATGTACTGTTTGCCGGGATTCCCGCTCTCATAGGAGTCAACCAGGCCTTGCCCTTTATATCCACCGAACTTTGAAGTCCCTGGGTAGGCCGGTGACCAGAAATTAACACTCAGCAAGTCATATCCAGCTTTTCCTACCGCGTTCATTGGCTCGGGGTAACCGGTAGCTTTGTCGATGATGTACATCTTTGGCTTGTATCCGGCTTGCGCGGCTTGTTGTAAGAAATTCTGCATGTCTGGAGGCGCCAAAACACCCGTCACCACCTCGACTTTTCCGCGCTTGAACTGATTTATAACGGCCGAAAAATCAGGCAAGCCCTGTGCGAAGCGGCCTGGGTCAGTAGGCTTCCACCCTTCCTTCTTGAAGGCTGGGTCAAACAACGATGCGAACACCGTGCCGTCAGGGTCATTCGGGTAAAGATAGCCAATATTGCCATTGAAGCCGCCAGGCAGCGCCTTGATCATGCCTATATGGTTTGTAACCAGATCCGGCACAGAGAAGAAAAAGTGATAGGTGTACTTATAGGTCTTAGGTTTGCCATCAGGTCCAAATAGCCAAGCTTCCACCGGTGTATTGACAGTGATGCACGGAATCTTGTGGCGTTCGCACAGATCAGACGGCGCATTGGTGGTGTCCGGGGTTCCCTGTGCCATCAAAAAGTCAACTTTGTCAGACAGAATTGCCCGAGTTGCAGCCTCGGCCGATCCGGCCACGGTGCTCTTCGAATCGTAAATTTTGTACTCTACCTTGCAGGACTGGTTGCCCACCTTCAAGCCGCCAGCCTTGTTGATGGGGCCGATCTTGTTTTCATCGACCCAGGGCGTGTCTTTGGCAACATCAGCCAAAGGACCGGTGATCGGTGCGACGCGCCCGATCTTGATAGTGCATTGCTGTGCGAAAGCTCCACCGCTGGACAAGCACATTACCCCCAAAAGTGAAATTGCGAATTTGGCTCTTACCTTCATGACTGCTCCTTTGATTGTTAATTAAGAAATCCGACCTAAAGCGTGAACTCAACCACTGCGGCACCACTGCCATACACAGGGCCATACCCATGGATCCGGGCGCCTGCGAAACGGCCGCCCAAAGCCCCCAACACCCAGTAAAACTGTTTGAAACCCATGTCCGCACGGGCTTCATTGGAAAATTCGGGTACGGACCGTCGCAATTGCCTTACATCACCCGACTCG
>CAIMHL010000425.1 GCA_903840825.1 uncultured beta proteobacterium | reverse complement strand
TTTCAACCAGCAGGGGTTCGTCGTAGCTGGGGAACACACTGGCCAGGCTGCGCCAGCCCTCAGGCGCATAACCCAGCCCAAAATGTTTGGCTATTTCGCCCGAGAGGCCGCGGCCCTTGAAGTAGTCGATCGCCCTTGGGGAGTCTTTGAGGTTTCTCTTATAGGCGTCCGCTGCTTTTTCCAGAACATCGCTCAGGGTGGTTTGCTTTTCACGCTGCTCAGCAGCCCGTACCCGATCTTGCGGGCTGGCATCGTCTTCGGGTACCTGTAAGCCATATTGTTGAGCCAGGTCTTTGACCGCCTCAATAAACGTCATGCCAGCGTGGTCCATCAAGAATCCGATGGCGTTGCCATTTTTTCCGCAACCAAAGCAGTGGTAAAACTGTTTGGTTGGGCTGACCGAGAAGGAGGGTGATTTCTCGCCATGAAAGGGGCACAGGCCCATAAAGTTGGCGCCGCCTTTTTTGAGCTGCACGTAGCGGCCCACGATTTCAACCACGTCGGCGCGCGCGATCAGTTCTTGGATAAATGTTTGAGGTATGGACACGGGCGCTATTGTGGCTTAGAGATGCTATGGGTTGTTGTCTTAGTCACCCAAAACGATGCCTTCACGTCTTGGGTCAGCGCCGCCCAGCAAGGGTGCTTTTGGGTATAAACCGCTGCGCGTGATGGACTGCAGGCCGCTGGTCAGACTCGTTTCAATGACCGTGTGGCCCTGGGCTTTGAGTGCTTGAACGGTTGCGGGAGTAAATCTGCCCGTCTCAAGCAAAATATTTTCATTCAAGGCACCAAAATTGGGTAGATCAATCGCCTGCTGCGGTGTCAGGCCCCAATTGAGCACACCATAAAGTACTTTGGCTGAGTAGTGAATGATCAAAGCGCCTCCCGGACTGCCGCTCACCATCACCAAGCCGCCCGTCGATTTGTCAAACACCAAGGTGGGCGCCATGGAGGATCGGGGGCGCTTGCCGGGCTGTACCCGGTTGGCAATGGGCAGTCCTTCGGCATCTTTGGGGGTGAAGCTGAAATCAGTCAGCTCGTTATTTAGCAAAAAGCCGCCCGCCGTGTCTGGCTGAGTGTTGACCATTTGGCGCGACCCAAAGCCATCTTCAATGGTGCTGGTCATGGCAACGGCGTTGCCTTGGGCGTCAACAATTGAAATGTGCGAGGTGCCAAACTCAACTTGCTCAGGCATGGCGGCATGCTTGATCTTCTCAAAGCCGGGTTGGCCGGGCGGTGCAGACTTCATGCGCGAAGCACCTGTGGTCTGGTCGATGAGTTGGGCTCTTTCAGCCAGATAAACAGGGTTTAGCAAGTTTTGCCAGTCCCCACCGGGGGCCTCAATGAAATCGGGGTCGGCAATGTATTGGGCGCGGTCAGCAAAGGCCAAACGGGAGGCTTCTGTATAAAGGTGCAGCCACTCTGCAGACGGAAGTCCATTTTCTCGGCTCAGTGCTGGGGCCTTGGCGAGGTTCAAGGTACCGAGTATTTGCCCCACCGTGATGGCGCCTGAGCTGGGTGGCGGAAAACCACAAATCCGAAAGTCACGTTGATTGGCGGCGTAGTCTTGGCACAGGGGTTGGCGCTTGATGGCTTGGTAGCTTTCAAGATCCGCCAGGCTCAGTGTGCCCGGGTTGGTGCTGTGCGATTGAACCTTGTCGACGATGGCCTTGGCTACGTCGCCTTTGTAAAAAGCACTGCTGCCTTGGTTTGCAATGTTTCTAAATAAGGCAGCCAGAGGAGGGTTTTTGAGCAAGTAACCTGGTTCATAGGCGGCCCCGTTGTCCTTGTAAAAATAGGCACGAGCCGTTGAATCATTTTTTAAATAGGGGTCTGCGCTCAGCAGTTGATGCAGGCGAGGACTGACCTTGAAGCCGTTTTCAGCCAGCGCAATGGCAGATTCAAACAAAGTGGCCCAAGGAAGTTTCCCATGTTGTTGGTGCACCATTTCTAAAGCACGAAGCGTGCCTGGCGTGCCCACAGAGCGGCCACCCACCACAGCCTGGGGAAATGAGAGAGGATTTGAATCTTTGCCTATAAATAAGTTTTCATCTGCGTTGGCAGGTGCAGTCTCACGGCCATCAAAGGCTTCTACCTGCTGGCCGTTGAAGTGAAGTAAAAAAGTGCCACCCCCCAAACCGCTGCTTTGAGGTTCAACCAGGGCCAGCACCATTTGGACGGCAATGGCCGCGTCAGCTGCACTGCCGCCTGCTTTAAGTATGTTGTAACCCGCTTCGGTAGCTAGGGGGTTGGCGGCGGCAATGGCGAATTTTGTGCCAGTCCAGCCTGTTTTTGTGGCAAACCCTGAGGCGCCTTCTGGCTGTAGGGGGGCTGTTGTGGGGCTTAGTGTTGTGCTGCAGCCCGACAAGAAACTCACGAGGGCGAGCGTGCAAAAGACTTTGTTCATAGTGATTTAAGAGCTTGTACTGGCATCTTAAAGCAGTCAGACGTGAGCGGAGATCGAATCCGCTCCCGTGTTTAGCGCATGGCTGGATTAACGAGGGGCCAAGCGAATGTCGCCGTCCAGACGAATGACTTCACCATTGAGCATGTCGTTTTCAATAATGTGCTTAGCCAGTTTGGCGTAGTCCTGCGGTGTACCCAAGCGAGAAGGGAATGGCACGCTGGCCGCTAATGAGTCTTGCACTTCTTTAGGCATACCAAACATCATGGGGGTTCCAAAAATGCCGGGGGCAATGGTCATATTGCGGATGCCATTGCGTGCCAGATCGCGTGCGATAGGCAGGGTCATGCCCACAATTCCGCCTTTGGAAGCGCTGTAAGCGGCTTGACCCATTTGCCCATCGTAGGCGGCGACAGAAGCGGTTGAAATCATGACGCCGCGCTCTCCGGTGTCTTCGGGTTCGTTCTTGCTCATGGCGTCAGCGGCCAAGCGGATCATGTTGAAACTGCCCACCAAATTAACGGTGATGCATTTGGTAAAGACGCCCAACTTGTGTGCACCATGCTTACCCACAGTCTTTTCTGCAGGCGCAATGCCCGCACAGTTGACCAAGCCCATCAATTTACCCATTGAGACGGCCTTGGCGACAACGGCTTCGCCGTCTTCTTCATTGCTGACATCGCATTTAACAAAGGCACCACCAATTTCCTTGGCAATAGCTTCGCCTTTTTCGGCTTGCATATCAGCTATGACCACGGTGCCGCCGTTGGCTGCGATCATGCGTGCCGTGCCTTCGCCCAAACCTGACGCGCCGCCTGTGATGATAAAAACTTTACCTGCGATTTCCATTGAGTTCTCCTGGAGGAATTGACGTTAACGTAAACGTCAATTATGACTTATTGAATTAAATGACAATAAAATTACTGTTGTCTTCAGTCAGTCCAAATAACGCTGCTATAATTTTTGTACTGGTTAATATTTAGGCGCATAGCTCAGCTGGTTAGAGCACCACCTTGACATGGTGGGGGTCGTTGGTTCGA
>CAIMHL010000424.1 GCA_903840825.1 uncultured beta proteobacterium | reverse complement strand
CTGGCCTGCCGCAAAATCAACGGCATTGGCCCCAAGGCCGATGAAAAACTCAAACGCCTGGGCATCGAGACCATCGCGCAACTGGCCGCCCAAGAGTTGCAATGGCTGATCGACCACTTTGGCCAAAAAACCGGTGCCTGGATGTATGACGCCTCGCGGGGTCAGGACTCGCGCCCGATTGTGCTGGAGAGCGAACCTGTGTCGATGAGCCGCGAAACTTCTTTTGAGCGCGACCTGCACGCCGTGCGCGACAAAGCCGAGCTGGGCGAACTCTTCACCCGCCTGTGCACGCAAGTGGCGGCTGACTTGCAGCGCAAGGGCTATGTCGGTAAAACCATCGGCATCAAGCTGAAATACGACGACTTTAAAAGCGTGACCCGCGACCAAACGTTGGACACCTACACCGCCGATGCCCAAACCATCCGCCAGGTGGCCGGCCAGTGCCTAAAACGCGTGCCCCTCACCCAGCGCCTGCGTTTGTTGGGTGTGCGGGTGGGGTCTTTGGTGAAAGCCAGCGACTATGAGAAAAATAAGCCTCTAGAACATGCTGGGCTTTCTAGAGCAGCTACTGATTTGATATCAAAGACGCCCCAGCTGTTTTAGGTAAGCAAGACCAGAACATGGGACCCCGTTGGAGCGGCACCCTCGCCGCGAATACTCCTCAATTCAGCCAACGAGGTTTGACGAACTAATGGCTGGCAAAGACGTTCGCGGCGAGGGCGCCGCTCCAATAAATACGAGCGGGATGCAAGCTTCTCTGCTAGCGATGACGGGGTTTGGGCTCGAACCGGACTTAATGGTCGAGACGAGGTAAGGCTTGGGGTTGTGAGCCAGGATTTACACAGCCTCGACCCGCAAACCACTGCGGGCAGCCGCCTCAAGCTGGCGTTTGTCGGAAAAGATAAAAACATCTGCTTTCAGCGCGACGGCACAGCCAATGTGGATAGCGTCCATGCCACACAACACGTTGCGCTCCAAACTCCAAATGGCCTGCCTCAGTATGACCGGCGTCAGGTCGCCCATAGCCGCATCTTCAATGTCCGCCATGAGCAGCGACTTGAGCTGCCGGTACTGCGTCTCGGTGATCTTGCCTTCGCGCTGAAGGCGGCAAAGGTAGAAATAATTTCTGGCCCTGTACACCCTTAGCCCACATTGGCCTATACTTGGACTTAATTAAGTACAAGTTTGAAAGGCCATTTAATGAGAATAGTCACCTACTCAGAGGCGCGTAGTTCACTCAAATCGGTACTCGACCAAGTGCATAACGATGCAGACGTCACCATCATTAGCCGCCGGGATGGCGCTGATGCCGTGGTGATGTCGCTAGACCAGTATCAGAGCATCATGGAAACCATGCACCTGCTATCGACCCCGGCGAATGTGGCGCACCTGGCCAAGTCCATTGCGCAACACAAAGGCGGTAAGGCCGTGCGACGCGAACTGGCTGACACCGGCGCTCCATGAGTCGTTCTATTCGCTTCACCCCCGCTGCCTGGGAGGATTACACCTACTGGCATGGGCAGGACAAAAAGACCTTGAAGCGCGTCAACACCCTGATAGAGGCCGCACGGCGTGACCCCTTTGCGGGTATCGGCAAGCCTGAGCCTTTGCTGGGCAACTTGGCGGGGTATTGGTCGCGGCGCATTGATGAGACACACCGCCTTGTTTATGCGGCTGACGATGCCGATTTTGACGTGATCGCATGCCGTGGGCATTACGACGATTAGCTTAGTTAAATCGGATCAGGCATGTGTCACCGGTTCTTGCATCTCTTGAGCGATGAACTCGGCCAATGGTGTGATCTGGCCTTTGACACTCGCAGCCTCCAGTGCCTTCATGTGGGGAAAACTGCCCCATGTCAAACGCTTTCTCGATGAAATCAACGCACGTCCAGCAGCTCAACGCGCGGATGCCTTGAAGACGAAGTTCACTTTCAAAACCGAAATGGATGAGGACGCACGAAAAAAACTTTTCCCACCCAACGAGCGCCTTAAAAACGCTGGGGTTTGATTTTTGATTCAGGAGCCATTCTTTTAAACTTGGTGGACAAGACTCAAAAATTTATCTTTCAAAATTGTTTGGTCAAGATGCCAAGACCGTTGTTTGACGCTCACTGAGGAAAATTCCATGAAGATAAAAGCAGTTGTTTTTGATGCCTACGGCACCTTGTTTGACGTTTACTCCATCCAAGTTCTAGCTGAAGGGTTTTACCCTGGCAAAGGAGCTGATATCGCAGTGAAGTGGCGCGACAAGCAAATTGAATACACAAGGTTGATTACGCAGTCAGATCCACACAATGCATCCGGTAGTCAATACTTCCGGCCGTTTTGGGAGTTGACGCGCTTGTCGCTGGAGTACACGTTAGACCGACTCAAACTTGACCGCGCATCTGGGCAGGTTGAAAAACTGATGCAGCAATATGCGCATCTCAAGCCATTTGCAGAAAATTTGGCTGTGCTTCAAAAAATTAAAGCGATGGGCCTCACGACAGCCATCCTCTCGAATGGCAGCTTGGATATGCTGATCTCAGCAGTCAAGAGCGCGGGAATGACTGATGTTGTGGACCACCTCATCTCCGTCGATCCAATTCGCCTGTTTAAGACTTCTCCCGAGAGTTACGGGTTGGTCCAACGAACCATTCCGGTCAACAAAGAAGAAGTGCTGTTTGTTTCAAGCAATGGATGGGATGCTTTGGGGGCCACCTGGTTTGGCTTTAAAACGCATTGGGTCAATCGGCAAGGTCTGCCGTTTGAAGCGTTAACTCCGCAGCCCCATTTTTCTGGTTCTGACCTCAATTCAGTCCTGCTGTCCCTGCATTAGCTTAGTCAAGCAGGTGCGTTTATTCTGGCCAAGATCGCATCTCTCAGCTAAGTCCGCTGCACCTCCCTCAGCGAGCAAAGGCATGGCTCGCGCCTTTGCGGCGCAACTTTCAAATCAACAAAGAATACCTGTGACACCTCTCACTTTTCGTGCCCCATCTGATGCTGTGATCGTCGTCGGCGCTGGCCTGGCGGGCTTGCTGTGTGCTTACCTCCTTGAGCAAAAAGGGCAATCGGTTGTATTGATCGAGTCGCGTGACCGCATTGGCGGGCGCGTGCTTAGTGACGCAGCCAACGCAAGTGAGCCTTACGTTGATTTGGGCCCAAGTTGGGTGTGGCCTAGCCTTAATCCTCGGCTAAGCCACTGGACCTCGGTGCTAAATTTGAAGCTCTTTGCGCAGTACCAACGCGGTGCAACGGTCGTGGAGATGCAAAACCACCAAGTGCAGCACTATGCCGCCCCCTACGCTCAAGAGCCCGAGTCGCAGCGCTTGGAAGGGGGTGCCGTGGCACTTTTGAATGCCCTGATGGAGCGGTTGGAACGCACCCAGTTGTTGCTCAATTCAAGCGTCACGCGCATGGGCTACCAACCCGAGGGCGGTGTCGCCGTCACCGTGGAAGGGTTAGAAGGCGAACAGCAGCTTGGTGGGACTTCGGTTATTGTCACGCTGCCTCCGTGTCTCCTGGCTGAACGTATCAGTTGGGTGCCGCAACTGCCCACCAGTCTGACCGCTCAGTGGCAGCGCGCACCCACTTGGATGGCCGGTCAAGCTAAGCTGGTCGTTGCCTACAAAACACCTTTTTGGCGCGAGGCAGGCTTGTCGGGCGATGGCTCTAGCCGAGTAGGGCCCTTGGTGGAAATACATGATGCCAGCGATGCT